>CAYXFI010000613.1:0-2055 GCA_964464205.1 uncultured Cytophagia bacterium | reverse complement strand
GATAACCCAAAGGTAGTGCTGCGTCACCTGCGTGCCTACCTGCTTTCCCACCTTGAGACACAGTTGCCACCCCTTCTCAAGGATCTACTGGATAACGTCAAGCGTCCCAGTCGTTGGCGGCGAGAGATGCTGGACGAGATGTTCGAAGAGATTCGCTCCCGACGGGATGAACTGGTGAACGAGATACTCAAGGTCATTCCCCGGGATCCCGACACAGGCCAACCAGTATGGGAAGATACAGCGGATGTAGTTGATGGCTTTGAAAAGGACCTCACCAAAATCCTTGAGCGATGGTGGCTCCGAGTGGAACAACTGGATCAAGAGTTCCGGGAATTTTCCACCATTGGTTCACCCCGACAGGATAAGAAGAAGGCCGCGGCACGCCAATGGGCCTATTACGAGATCACCCAGGACCCCGAACGGGCCTATACATTGAACTACCTGTCCACCCAACAGCTCCTCCCCGCCTATCAGTTCCCCGTGGAAACGTTCAGCCTTGACCCCGGCGTACCGGACACCCCCACAATCTATCGTGCCGCAGCTATTGCCATCGAGGAATTCGCCCCTGGGAACTTCGTATATGCCAACGGGCACAAGTTGCGCTCGATCCGCGTCCTTTTCCTGGGGGGACCCGGCGCGGCCACAACGCAAACCGCCCGCAGTGACGCCGAAGCGGCGGGACGTCTACAGGCCTTCCACTTCTGTGAGTCGTGCGACGAGGCGGTCGAAAGTGGGCACAACACCTGTCCGCGCTGCGGTGCTGACTTAGGACCGGCCACGAATGTTGTGTTCGTGGATGCCTTTGAGGCGGAGGAAAACCTGCGCATTACCTCGGAAGAGGAATCACGCCAACGACAGGTCTTCGACCGCCGTGAATATCTGATCACTCAATCCTCGGTTGCGTGCCGCCTTTATCCTTACCCACTCCATCCTGTGGAGCTGCTGATCCTGGCGGAGATATTGATAACGAACTGGGGACCTCTCGAGAGCAAGACCGGGGAAGGACGACGCTTCTGGCTATGCCCCTACTGCGGCCGTCATTTGCCATATGATCCTAAGGATCAAACACACAAAAAGCAAGTCCAAAAGTGGCGCAAGTACCACGCACGTTTTTGCAAAGCCGATCCCGTACCGCTCGTCCTCGCCTACCGCTTTCAAGCTGACCGTATGGTTCTGAATCTACCAGGACGTGAAGACACACAGACCGTAGGGCGCAGAATTCTGTCACCGACTGCCGTTACCTTAGCGGAAGCGCTCCGTGCCGGGGCGGGAAGGCTGCTCGATCTGGAGGCGGATGAGTTGGGTGTCTTCGTGCGCAGAGCGTCTTCGGGCTCGAACGCTAAGCAAGTAGTCTTCTACGAGACAGTGCCAGGCGGCGCTGGATACCTTGAAGAGATAGCCGCACGGTTACCCGAAGTAGCGAGGGAAGCCCAGAAGGTGCTGTACGGCCATGACTGCAATAAAGCGTGTTACTTATGCCTCAAACACTATCGCAACCAAAGTTGGCACTCATTTCTCAACAAAGATCTCGTACGGGACGTTCTACATGCCACGGCGAACCTTGACACCGTGGAACCTGAGACAGCAAGACATGGAGCAGGCGCAGCGAGACTTGAGCAAATGATTGCCGCTCGGGCTTCCAACTCCGACGAAACCGTGTGCCGCTATCCCAAAGGGGAGATAGAAGAGATACTGCGAGTCGCGCTCGAGCGCCTGGGAATTACCAATGGGCGCAGAGATTATAAGGTGTTCGATGAGAAAGAGCGCCTCATCACAGTGCCTGACTTTACTTGGCCAGATGTTAAAGTCGCGGTGTATTGTGATGGCTACGCTTACCACGGCAATCCGGACACACTAGAACTCGATGCGAAAAAGCGAAATTATCTCCAGTCCCAAGGCTGGATCGTGCTTACTTTCTGGGGCCGAACAATCCTGCGGGATCCCGAAGGTTGTGCGCAGCAGGTTGCCGATGTGCTCAAATCACGCCATTACCAACAAAATTAAGAGCCTCTAACAAAACCCTGAAGGGGCGTTTTGGTCTGGCCGATAGGTGAG
>CAYXFI010000612.1:0-2056 GCA_964464205.1 uncultured Cytophagia bacterium | reverse complement strand
CCTGCTTCTCGGCGAGTGGCGCTGACACGTTCACGCGAGCCACCGGGACGCCGGTTGATGTGAGACAGGGATTGCTCGGTCATGGGAGATCGTGACACGCCCGAGCCCCGAGTGTCCGACCGCGCAGGCTCGGGCGTTGTCGTACTGATCGAGGTGGGGAAGATAGGTCGCGGCCGGGGATCCTTCGCGGAACAGTCCGGCGGATCGGCTCGCGGGATGTGTTTGAATTGAGTGCCTGGCGCCTGCGCGGGTAATCACCCACGGGAGCGTCCTGTGTACGGGCAACCGAGGGAGGTGGAAGGATGCCGAAGGACAAGCGGACGGTGAATCGGCGGGAGTTCTTGCAGACGAGCGCCCTGGCAGCGGTGGCGGCGAGTCACGCCCTGGTCGGGCCAGGGCCTGCGGTTCTGACCACCAGGAATGAGCGAAGGCCCAACATCCTCCTCCTGTTCGCCGATCAATTCCGGGCCGACGCCCTCGGCGCGGCTGGGAACGCACTCATCCGAACACCGGTGCTCGACGATCTCTGCGCCGCAGGCACACGTTTCGACCGGACGTACACTCCCAGTCCCGTGTGCGTCCCCGCCCGTTTCAGCGTGCTCACCGGCCTCTACCCGCATCGGAGCGGCTGTGCGAACAATGGCGAGCCGATGAGCCCCGAGCTGCCCACGTTTCCGGCGGTGCTCACGGAGGCGGGCTACCAAACGATCGGCATCGGCAAGATGCATTTCCATCCTGTGCGGGCCCGTTTTGGGCTGGAAAAGACCGTGCTCAGCGAGGAAATCCCGCGCAGCCCCGAGGAAGACGAGTTTCTCCGCGACCTGATCGCCGCCGGATTCGGCCACGTCCACGAGCCGCACGGGATTCGAAGCGAGCTCTACTACATCCCGCAGGTGTCTCAGCTCCCAGCGCACCTGCACACGACCGCCTGGACCGCCGATCAAACGATCCGTTTCCTGCGCGAGCGCGACAAGAGCAGGCCCTTTTTCGTCTGGACCAGCTTCATCAAGCCGCACCCGCCGTTCGATCCGCCCGTGCCCTGGAACAAGCTCTACCGCGACTGGGAGATGCCGCTGCCGCACCGCCCGGAGCGCTGGCGCGAGCTCGTGACCTGGCACATGCGCTTTCAGAATCACTACAAGCGCCGGGATGACGGCACGGACAACAACCTGCTCCGCGCGATGAAAGCCGCGTACTACGCCTGCATTTCCTTCATCGACTACCACGCTGGCCGGATTCTTGAGGAGCTGGATCGGCAGGGGTTGCTGGAGAACACGCTCATCGTCTTCGCCGCAGACCACGGAGAGCTGCTGGGGGACTACTATTCGTTCGGCAAACGTTGCTTCCTGGATCCGTCGGCGCGGGTACCCCTCATTGTGCGTTGGCCGGTGGATTTCCCCGCGGGGAAGGTTTGTTCGATGCCGGCCAGTTTGGTCGATTTGTTTCCCACTTTTCTCCAGGTAGCGGGAGTGGACTGGGAGAGATTCCGACCGGACGGGTTTCCGCTTCAGCAGGTGGTGGCCGGACGCGCGGATCGAGCCTACGTGGTGGGACAACTGTCCCGGCGCAGCACGGGGGTCTATTTTCTGTACGACGGGCGCCACAAGTACATCTATTCGTCGCCGGACCGCAGGGAGTACCTGCTGGATCTGGAGCAGGACCCGGGGGAGACGCGGAACTTCGCGCTCGACGCCAGCCTGGCAGGTCTCGTGGCCGGGTTACGGGAACAACTGATTGACCATTTTCGACAGGACGGGTATCTGGAACCGCTGGGGCCGGGTTCCAGCTGGACGGAGTATCCATCGGCTCCGGCCGTCGAACCTCCTCCTTCCAATTTCCGACAGGACGCACGATGGACGGATCCCTACGTGAAAGATGAGCGGTATCGTCGGGTCGATTCGCAGTGAGGTTCGCAGGGGGATCGCGGATCCGGGAACCTTGAGGAGGCTGGGATGTAGAATGTAGCGCAAGCCGGAGGGGCAGGTGCGATGCTCCGGCGATCGCGCTAGTCAGGCAGAAAAATCTTGCTTTTTTCGGGATTTTCTCTATATTTCAA
>CAYXFI010000611.1:0-2062 GCA_964464205.1 uncultured Cytophagia bacterium | reverse complement strand
TCGAGGTGGTGGACCGACCGGATCTGGTCGCCAAAGGCCACGACCCGACGCTGGAGAAAGCCGTGGAGGTCCTGCTCGAACAGCTCAAGAAGAATCCGCCGAAAAAGGTCGAAGTGCCGCCTCCGCCGGATGAGTCGAAGTGAATGAGGCGGCCGCTCGTTCCTCGCGGACCAACGGCCGCACGATGCGACGACTCGGGCGCTGCGCACGTGCAGGAGGCTTTGGCCGAGGTCCACGGCGTCGAGCGCGTGGAAGTGCCGGGCAGGGAATCCGGTCGCGCCAGAGTGCAGGCCGATGAGGGAGTGGAACCTCGGAGCCTCATCGAAGCCGTGCGGTCGGCGGGCAACCGCGCTGACCTCGAGTCAGGAGGGAGGCGTGCCAGACCGTCGGGTGACGAGACCGGGGATCAGGGCAGTCCCGACCTGCTGCCGCTGGGAGCCGGCTCAGACTGGCTGCTGGAGACATACATCCTCGCACGAGAAGGAGGAGAAATCGTCCAGATCGCCGCCCTCACCATCCGATTCCGAATCACCGTGAGCCAGTTGACCGAAACCCTCTTTCCCTACCTGACCCTCGCAGAAGGTCTCAAGCTAGGCGCCCGGGTTTTCGAGAAGGACGTGACCAAGCCCAGTTGCCGTGCGGGGTGACGCGCGCAGGCGGCCGCCCCGTCATCGTGCCACAGCAATCGACGGATGAGGGCAAACTGTGGCACTGTTTTTCATGTTCGGCAAGTACTCGCCGCAGGCGGTGAAAGAGATCTCGAAGGAGCCGACGCAGAAAGTTCTGGAGATCGCCCGGAGGTTCGGCGGTGAGATCAAGCAGATGTACGCTCTCCTCGGTGCGTACGATTTGGTCCTGATCGCGGAATTCCCCGAGATGAAGGAGGCGCTCCAGGCATCCGTCGCAATCACCAAGGCGACGGACATTTCATTCTCCACCCTGCCGGCGATGAGTGTGGAGAAGTTCGACAAGCTTGTGAGCGAGCGGTAGACCGGCCTGCGACCAGTTCCGAATCTAAGTGGTTCTCGCCGCGGGAAGGGCCGGCCGTTGCCCCGCTCACCACGACCGCACGATGCCGAGCCCCATTGGGAACGGGCGACCGCGTTTCGGGAAAAAGCCGATCCACAACTCAGGGCCGAAGGGCCTTCCACCCACGTCGAACCAGTACGCGACGGTGGATCGCAGGAGGGGAACCGTGCGCCACACACCGGTCCTCTCGCGCGCAAACAGCTGGTCGTAGCCCACGGAGAGGACCGGCTGCCTTCCATCCGGATTGCCGAGCCCTCTCACGTAGCCCACGTGCAGTCCGAGGTTGACTACGCGCGCAATGCCCGTGTACACACCGACTTCGAGCCAGCCGTTCCGCGCCACTTCCTGCCGCACCCCCACGCCCAATAGCACGTGTCCGCTGAGGGTGAGCCGGACGTCCAAGGCCGTGTCTCCAGCCAGTAGCAACGCCGGCCAAAAGACCGCCGCGCAGAAACAGATACACCGGAACGTCTTCGCCATCTCCGGCCTCCCTGGCTCGTGGTGTTCGTAGCCCAAGTCCGACGTGCGCTCATCGCACATCTTAGCGGTCGGGGCTCGACATTTTCGAAGAGTTCTCGCAAAGACGCGGAGCCGCAAAGAAACGCAGAGAGGGTGGTACTCGATATCCATGAAGGGAAACCCCAAGTAGAGGAAGCGCATCACCCGGTCCACTTTGGATGCTGGGCCAACTCGACGGCCCCCGTCCACTGGTTGTAGGTCACGGTCGGTGCTTCCGGCAACACACCCCAAACACGGTCACCGCCGAGTACCTATCGCGCCGGGGACCGGCTTGGATCCGATCGGGCGCTTCACATCCTGCCGAAACACATCCTCAAATAGGAGAGGCGGAACGTCGACTGACGGCACCGTCGGAGCCAGGGCGGCCTGTCCGCCTCGCATGACCTCATCTCCGCAGGCCCGGGGGGGCGGAGGTTTTGCGGCTTTGCGCCTCTGCGAGAGCGACGTTTTCACGGCTCGTCCGCGCAGCTCACCTACTCGGGTCGGGCGTGGAACCTGAGAGAGCGAATAGGCC
>CAYXFI010000610.1:0-2084 GCA_964464205.1 uncultured Cytophagia bacterium | reverse complement strand
GCGGCATGTGGATAGCATGCGTCCGGGCGACATCGATCCTGCCCGTCCCGGGGTGGAGATTGCTGTCGCGAGCGGGTTCCTGCTGATGAGCGCTGACGGAACGCCGATATGGCGAAAAAACCAGTGTGGCCCCCTTGGCGGCGAGGGGCAGTCGGTGGCAATCGGCGAATTCCGCGGCGATCTCTCCGGTCTCGAGGTGCTATTCGCAACTCAGGCGCCGGACAACGATGAGAAGCTCTTTTCAGCCCAAGGGGATCTTCTGTGGACGTTCGACGGTCCCTCCGAGTTCGACGCGAGCTTCGAGACCACTCCGATTCGCTGGATCGGCGACCGGCAACAGGAAATGATCGAGCAACAATGGGGTCGCGGCAGGGTGGTTTCCATTTTCGACGAGTACGGGAACCTGGTGGAAGAGATCGACCCCTCCTTCGAGTTCGGTGAGGTGGGATACCGGGTGGCGGACGTCTGCGGTGACTTCCGTGAAGAGATCGTGTTTTTCAATCACAACTATCTGATCATCTACCGAAACGGAGCTCCCACGCCTTTCTCAGACGAGAGTCCCTGGCTGGACCCAAGGTACGTCGAGCGGCAAGTAAACTGGGTGTACTACTGAGTCATTCGCGTCTGGCGGGACTGTGCTTCACACTGCTGAATATGGAGCCGCGATTTTTGGATCGGCCAGGCCGTACGAGCGGAAAGGAACCCTGCGCTTGGATCCCGGGGCGGACACACTGGATCGGGTCATGGATGTGACATGGTGTGGTCTTGGAGTGGGGAGCTGGCGAGTCGGTGGTTTCCGCCTACCATTTGGTTGATCCTGTTGGCTGTTCCTGCCCGGCCCTAGGTCTAGGCAGCGCCGTGGCGGTGGTTTCTTGTCCGGCGGGTTTCTTGCGGATACTGCATCTTGCTGCGTTTACGCCGGAAAAGGCGGTAGACGGGACCAGGCGACGGCTCATCGAACGTGCAACCGAATGCGGTAGCCCTCGGCTTGGAGAGCGCCGGAGAGATCAAGTTGGCGAGCTTTTCCGAGCTTCACGAGTGGCCCGAGCATTCTAAGTCGTTGTCAAGCTGCGCGGATGAGAGGCCCGACCGAAAGGACCCTTAGACTCAATCGGCGTCGATTGCGGCATGAGAGAAGGACAGGGTGGTTGGCTGTCGTATCGAAGGTTTTCGAGTGGTGTTCACAGGGGTATGCGTCGGAGTAACACAGAGCTTTGGATGCTGTGCATTCCTGACAGAAGGGCAGGGGCCAGGGCGATGGCCGTAATGCGGGTGATGTTCGACCCCGGGCGTTGCCCCCGCTACGGGAGCGGGCCCTGGGGGAAAACAGGGATGTCCTGTCCACCTACGCGACAGCCCGACATACGCGTGGACGTTTTCTGGACGATCTTGGACGGTTCTTTACCATGCGGACGGGAGTTGGGTACAAATGCGCAGCTTGCGACGCGGCTGGACGGCTTTCGCGCTCCTCCACGGATGGCTGCTTGCAGGTGTGCCCCAATGTGCGGCTCAAGAGCCATCGTACTTCTACCAAGACGGGAGGAGCACATTTTCAATTGAACTCGAGCAGTGCGGGGGCACGAACACAGTGACCTTCACTGACAGGCGCGCGTCGCGCGCCACCGGAGTGGCGTTTCTACGCTACGACACGCTCGTGGTGGAGGCCTCTGCGGACTGCTACATTGATCGCTACGCCCCCGGCGCCAATTTTGGCAGCCTGACGTACATGATCGTAGACGGCAGGGGTGGCAAGTCCAGGGGGCGTTTCGGGAAACCGGGAATGGGTTTCGAGGAAGCGGCCCTCCTGCGGTTCGAATCGCCTGAGATCGACGGCGAGCTTGTGTCCGCTGCCGTGAAGCTATTCTGCTTGAGCGGGGGCTATGGGGGTGGCCTGTTTTTCCTCAATCCCCGGGAAGATGAACTCTTTTGGGACGAGCAAAACGTCACGTGGAACAGCAGGCCCGTCGGTCGTTCAGAACAGGGCGAGCCCGGTACATTTGTTGACTACCTGGGGACGGTTGCTCCAGGCAGATGGTATTCGTTCGACGTAACGAGAACCCTGCGCAGGCAACTGCCAGCCTACA
>CAYXFI010000609.1:0-2092 GCA_964464205.1 uncultured Cytophagia bacterium | reverse complement strand
GCGATGGAATCCCCGCGACGATGACGTGGTCGTATCCGAGACGTTCGCGAACACCCCACGTCTCGGGTTTTTCGGGGTCATACTCGTCCGCGTGCTCGATGAGCACCCTTCCGTGTTCGTCGAACTCGCAGGCGTGGTCCTCGGAAAGGAGAACCCTCCGTGCAAACCCCGCCCGCACGAGTTCCTTGATGAGGAACGCCATGTGAAAGACAGGCGTGTGCGCTTCCATGCTCCAGTTGTTGAACAGGAGCGAGCCGCCTTCTTCCGCCACTTTGAGTAAATAGTCCCTTTGTTCAAGCAGAGTTCGACCTTCCCAGCCGGGCTTGTAATAGTTGTCGCCGACGTGTGAGAAGTAAAGCTTGGTCGGGTCCGCTCCCCCTTCCCGGAGGGTGTCGAACTGCGGCCGGGCACCGGTGCACGTGTGACAGCACACTGGAAGCCCCGTCATCTTCTGCACCTTGCCGGTGACGAGAAACAATTTCCGCTCGACCTCGTTCAGTGGCACGTGATTGCCCGCGACCTTGATGACACCGGGCTTGACGCCGGTCCCCTCGATGCCGTCGGTGATCTCCGCCATCAGTCTGTCCTCGTACTCGGCGGGGCTCATCTCGCGCAGTTCGTCCGTGATGGTGTAGGACCCGGTGCAGCAGATGATGTTGACGTCGGTTCTTTCGGCGACGGCCCTGATGACGTCCATGTTGCGCAGCGGCGGGGGCGACACCTCGACGATGGTGTTGACGCCGACGCGCCGGGCGCGCATCAGTTCGCTCACGGCGTAGTCCACCGCGAGCGGATACTGGTCTTTTCTGCACTTGGCCAGGATATGCTCGTGCATGAGCGTGACACCGAGGTCTTCGATGGGCAGGGGGCCTCGCACTGTGTCAACCGTTTGCATAATCGCCTCTCCTTTCATCTTTTTGATGAATCGGGACCGATGACGAGATCGGGAAACTCGTCCCAGACCTTCCAGTCGTGACCAGGGATGATGATGTCCGCTTCGGCGTGGATTCGTTCGTATGCCGGCGCGAACTCGTCCAGCCTGTAGTAAAACCCGCTCGGCCAGTCGTGCTCCACGCTGATGGTGTCGAACATGATGTCACCGGCGAGCACGATGCGGCCAAGCGCCGTCTCCACCGCGATGGCCGTGAACCCCGGCGAGTGCGCCCCCAGGCGGAAGTACTCCACGCCGGGAATAACCTCTCCCTCCTGTCCCAGGAGACTGATTCTGTCCTGGACGCTGCGGACGTGCTCGCCGAACTCGGGGAAGTACGGCCCGGCGCCCCAGTGATGCGGCGGGTTGAGTGCCCAGTCCATTTCCTCACGCGGGACCAGGAACCGGGCCCTTTCAAAGGTCTCGTTGTTCCCGATGTGGTCGTAGTGCAGGTGTGTGTGGAAGACGATGTCGATGTCTTCGGGCGTAAGCCCGGCGCCGGCGAGGGCCTTCTCGATTTCCCACTCGGCCTCCTTGCGACAGTAGATTTCCATGCCGTGATTACGGAACACCTCGATGAGTTCCCCGGCCGAGCCCATCCCCGTATCGACTAGAATCACCTTCTCGCCGCCCGTGATCAAGAAGACGGGAACGGGCTGCCTGATGCCGGTCATCGTCGAGCCGTCGGGGAGAGGAATCGCCTCGTCGTACCCATAGGGCCGGGGACCGTCCGGGGGACCGCCGTTGATGAGAATTTCTCCCACCGATGCGGCAAGTTCGCCTGTGACAATAGCCTGGATTTTTAGAGCCATTACCACCTCCCGCATTAGCGCCTAAAATGCCTGCAAATGTTCGCTTGCCCTCCTGAAGCGCGCATAGCCCGCGTCATAGGCTGCGCGGGTCTCCAGGCGAGGGCTGGCCGACCACGCCAACTTCCGGAAGCCTGCGGCAGCCTCGTACACGTCATTGAAGAAGCCCGCAACTGTGCCGGCGATCAGCATGGCGGCGAAGCTCGTGGCCTCCCCCTGTGTGACGCGGCGTACCTCGCGGCCATAGATGTCGGCACGGACCTGTCCGAAGGCCTGGCTGGCACCATACCCGCCCGCGGTATAGACTGCGCCTCCACGGCCAAGCCCGAGCGCCTCAAGCCGCTCAAGTATA
>CAYXFI010000608.1:0-2105 GCA_964464205.1 uncultured Cytophagia bacterium | reverse complement strand
GAAGGTTTCACCGACAAAGAAGGATGCCATACGCCGCCTAGTGCTGGGGTTGTAGCTCTATTGAGAACTTGAGTTCAACCGTGGGCAGAAACATGGAGTCAAGACGAGGGCCAGTGCCGTGAGCTCAGTTCCGAAGTTCCTTCGCGCTCTTGGCGCCTTCGCGGTTTTTCTCTTCACCGCGAAGACGCGAAGGACGCGAAGAGCTTCGGAGGGAGGACTGGGCGCTGAGTAGCGCCATTCTCCACGGTGCTGAGATCACGATTGAAAGCAAGCTCGTCCTCGTCATCATCATGTTGTCCTTGGATCGGGACTTCTTGCGAACTAAGACGCCGTAGGTGGTGGTGAGTTCACTTCCTAAGCTCCTTCGCGCTCTTGGTGCCTTCGCGGTTTTCCCGCTCCACTGCGAAAACGCGAAGGGCGCGTAGAGCGGGGCCTCCGACGCCTTGTGGCGCAGATGTCTTCCGCTGCGTCAGGTGGAAGGCCACGTGAGGCGTGTGGGGTCGAGGATTCGTTGACGTTTGCCTGAGACGGGAATTAGACGAAATGGGAGGGATGCATGCCCAAGGGACGCGGCCACATCCTGTACAATCCGATCTCGTTTGCTGGCGCGGTGATTGCCGTCGTCGCGCTGTTCGTCTTTCTGATCCTGTTCGCCTTCCACCTGGTCGGCGAGCAGGAGAACCCCTACTACGGTCTGTTCCTGTTCATCGTGGTGCCGGCCTTTCTCATCCTGGGACTGGCCCTCGTTCCCGTCGGAGCGTACGTGGAAGCCCGTCGGCGGCGGCGGTACGGCATTATTGGTCCCACCTTCCCGATCATCGACCTGAATGACCCCTCCCATCGTCGGCGTTTGCTCATCGGAGTGCTGGCCGTGGTGGCCTTCTTGACTCTCTCGGCCATTGGCAGCTACGAGGCCTACCATTACACGGACTCGGTCACGTTCTGCGGCCAGTTGTGCCACGAAGTGATGAAGCCGGAAGACACCCTCTACCGGCAATCACCTCACGCCCGGGTCCGGTGTGTGGACTGTCACGTGGGGGCAGGCGCAAACTGGTACGTGCGCAGCAAGCTGTCGGGGATGTACCAGGTGTTCGCGACAATTGCCAACACTTACCCGAAGCCAATCCCGACCCCCATCAAGAACCTGCGACCGGCCCAGGAAACCTGCGAACAGTGCCACTGGCCGGAGCAATTCTTCGGGGCACAGCAGAAACTTTTCCATCACTTTCTTCCCGACGAATCGAACACGGAGTGGCAGATCAACCTGTTGATCAGGACCGGCGGCGGAAGCCCGAGGACGGGCCTCACCACCGGGATCCACTGGCACATGAACATCGCCAATCGGGTCGAGTACCTGGCGATCGACGAAAAGCGGCAGGAGATCACGTGGATCCGATTCACCAGCAAGCGCACTGGCGAATCCAGGGTCTACGTGGATCAGGCGAACCCCGTGACTCCGGATGATGCCGACAGCCTGGAAGTGCGCGTGATGGACTGCATGGACTGCCACAATCGTCCGACGCACATCTACCGGAGCCCCTCTCAGCTCGTGAACCTGGCCATGACCACCGGCAAGCTCGATCCCTCGATTCCGTATTTGAAGCAGGTGGCCACCGAGGTGTTGGCGCAGGAATTCACCACCACGGAAGGTGCCCTCGACACCGTCGCTCAGACGCTGCGAGAGTTCTACCAGGAACGGTACCCGGAGCTAGCCAGCGACGGTTCGGGACGGCTGGACTCCACCGTCGCCAAGTTGCAGGAGCTCTACCGCCTCAACTTCTTTCCGGAGATGCGCGCCCGCTGGGATCGCTATCCGGACAACATCGGGCACCTGATCTTCGAGGGATGCTACCGCTGTCACGATGGCAACCACGTAGATGAGCAGGGGAACGCCATTACGAATCGCTGCACGGCGTGCCACACCATCATCTGGCAGGGACCGGCGGACAAGCTGGAGATTTCCCACTCGCCGGAGGGACTCGAGTTTCGCCACCCGGTGGACATCGACGAGGCGTGGAGGATGATGATGTGCTCGGACTGCCACACGGGGGTGTTGCCGTAGGCGGGGTGGGGTATTCTTTCGGGACTGTGCAAATCCCGGACAA
>CAYXFI010000607.1:0-2109 GCA_964464205.1 uncultured Cytophagia bacterium | reverse complement strand
GCGAGGTCGCCTTTGAGATCATTGAAGGCCTGCTCCACCCGGGTCAATAGCAGGTAGTTTTCCCACACCTGCTCCGGCGCCGCCGATTGCATGTTGGAACGCAGAAGGTAGCGGCCTTCCCGGCGAATGGCCAGCCGAAACTTCTCCCGGTCCAGCTCATAACAGAAGGTGGTGGCGTTGACCGGTTCGTCTTTGCCGGGCAGTTGAATCGTGACCAGACGCCAGGCGCGGCCGGCTTCTTTCTTCGCCGCCCCCAGGCGCATCAGGAGGTCGTCCCGGGAAAGCCGCTTGGCCGCTCGAAGCTCGCCCAGTCGCGCCCAGAGCCGTTTCAACTTCCGGCGCCGCATCGAACGCTCTTTGGCCACGCGGTCCTTGCTTTCCACGTAAACGTAGAATTCCTCCTCCTGCTCCAGCACCTTGACGGAAACCGATTCCCGCGCCCGAATCCAGGGCTGCTCCAGGAGCGGTTTCTCCAGCTTGCTCAGGCGCCCCTTCGGCGTTCCCACCAAATAATCGATCCCCCGGCGGCGCATCTCCTCGAGCGTCTCCTCGGTGGGGATTCCACGATCCATCAGCCACGTTCGGCGGGCGCGACCGTAACGCGATTCCACCCGATCCAGAAACTCCCGCAGCGTGGACGCCTCGTGCGTGTTGCCCGCGTACACCTCGTAGGCGACCGGCAGCCCATCGGGCGTTACTACCAGCGCCACCACCATCTGCGTGCAGTCCGGACGGTGATCCCGGCTGTAGCCGTGGCGGCGCTTACTGTCCGCGCTCGGCGCCGGCGGATCGCTCTCGAAATAGGTGCTGGTCAGATCGTACAGCAACACGTCAAACTGAGCCTCGAACAGCTCGCCCCATTGCCGCCGCAGATACTCGAACAGATCGTCGCGATGCTCCAGCACCAGATCCAGACAACGATAGAGCTTGTCCTTTTGCGCCAGCGCGAAGTCCTCCCCCAGCAGATCCCCCAACGCGCTGGCGTCGTACCACTGGCGGTGAAACCGATATTCGCTGCCGGGAGCGATCAGCCGGTAGGCCACCAGCGCTTTCAAGACGTTGCCCCACTTCGTCCCCTTCCGGCTGACGGGCAGTCGGGATTGCCAGAACTCGTCCAGCCGCAGCAGGTCCCACAGGTGCAGCGCCAACCAGCAGGCGCCCCATTGCCGCGGCTTTCGCAGCTCAATCTCGCCGAGCCGGATGTGAACGACCTCGCAAGCCAACTCCGGCGATCGGGCACGATCATCCGGAAACAGGGCCAGCTGCCGCGTCCGCTCCCGGTTTCCATCCAAGACCTCGATCGTCCGCACCCAACCGGCCCGCTGCGAGTCGTTGAGTTCGCCGAGGTGGAGCAACTGCCGCTGCACCACGCCCCCACCCCGCACCCGCCGGTTCTCCACCACGCTCCAGTAACGGTGTTCCTTGCCATCCTTCCGGCGGAGTTTGGAGCGCAGGAACATACTTCAATTCTGAACCACAAAACCCCGTTGTAAAGGGGGTAGGTCGGCACTACAGCCGCTTTCGGGATTGCCCGAAATGGCAGCAAAGAACTTGCGCGGCTCAGACCCTCAAATATGGCGGTTTCGAGGGGCGAATCGCGAAAGTCGGGCTAGCAGCCTCCCCGGGGCCGGGCGAGACCTGTGTTCCAATGCTCAGCAGGCAGCAGAAAAGGCGATCATTCCGCTCACTTGGCGAAGTGCTTGTATAAGGCCCACGTCACCCAGCAGGAAACCAGCAGCACCACCGCCGGGATGATTATGCCCAGAATCGGACTGCCGATGGGGTGCGTTTGGCGGGCCAGCGCCAGCCAGCTCATTTCTGCTTCTCCTTCTTGTGCTTCCGGTAGGAGCGCCACGCCAGCAACAGGCCCAGAAACGAAGCCGCGTAGGCGATCGTCATCCCGATCACCATCGCGAATCCTTTATCCATTGTTTTCCTCCCAGCGCGCCTTGCGCTCCAGTTCCTTCAGGTATTCCCGCTGGCGCTTCTCGTATTCCCCGGAGATCACCTTCAGCTTGGGGTCGGCGATCCAGGGCATGAGGCCGGTCAGAGCCACGCCGGTGGCCAGTATGGCGTAGCCGGCGGGAATCAGCAGCAGGCTGAGGGCCG
>CAYXFI010000606.1:0-2111 GCA_964464205.1 uncultured Cytophagia bacterium | reverse complement strand
TCTGGAAAGGGTGGTTCGGGTCTACCCCATGCGAGCCACGCCCTACTACCTGTCTCTCGTTGACTGGGAGGACCCCGAAGACCCCATTCGCACCCAAGCCCTCCCCTCCCCCCAGGAGCTGGTCGTGGACCCGCGACTGGAGGAGGACCCGCTGGCGGAGGAACGCCACTCCCCCGTCCCGAACGTGGTGCACCGCTACCCGGACCGGGTTCTGCTCCTCGTGAACACCTTTTGCCCGGTAATCTGCCGTCACTGCACCCGCAAACGGCTCATGCGGGGGGCACCCCGCTTCGCCACGCGGAAACAGTTGGAAAGAGCGCTGGCCTACATCGAACGGCAGCCCCGCGTGCACGACGTACTCCTTTCCGGTGGAAACCCGCTGAGCTCTTCGCACGCCCGCCTGGACTGGCTCCTGGGCGAGCTCTCCTCCATCGAGCACGTGGAAGTGATCCGCATCGGCACGCGGGAGCCGGTCACGCTGCCGCAGCGGCTCCTGGACCCCGACCTCCTCTCGGTTCTCCGTAGGCATCGGGCCAAACTCTGGATGAACACTCACTTCAACCATCCGCGCGAAGTCACACCACTGGCCGCCGAAGCGGTCGACAATGTCCTTCAGCTGGGAATCCCGGTGAACAATCAGACCGTACTCCTTCGGGGGGTGAACGACGACCGGGACACGCTGTACCAGCTCTTTCGCGCGCTCCTTCGAATCAAAGTTCGGCCGTACTACCTTCTCCACGCTGACGCCACGCAGGGCACCGCGCACTTTCGCACGTCCGTGCTTCGGGGCATGCAGATCCTCGAGTCGCTCCGGGGAGAATTGTCGGGGTTGGGCATCCCGGTGTACGTCGTCGACAGCCCCCGCCTGGGGAAACTGCCGGTAGCCCCCCAGTACGTCTTTCCGTGCGGCGGGGGCTACGTCGAGCTTCGCAAGCCCGGAAGTCCTCCCGTCCGATACCCTGACGGAAAGTAGCAGGGCAGGGCCGCTCGGGGCGTGGCGGACGAGCGGGAGCCCTTCCCTCCAACCCTGCACGAGGAGTTCCGCGAACCCGCTCCCGCACGGACCGTCGGCTCGCGACGGACCACCACGGGGGACAACCGACTCATCCCGGGGCCGCACTCGCCGAAGAACGGAGGGCGGGTAGTCCGCGATCGGCCCGAGGAAATCCCGCTTAAACGGTCCGGGCCCGCGGCGTGTGTTCAAATGGGGAAACGGGAAGGCCCCAAGGCGTGCAAGCCATTCTGGTAAGCCGTCCTCCGGACCGCCAATGGAGTGAACGCGGTTTTCCTACGGCCAACCGTTCTGACAATCTGCACGGGGATCCGTACCGAAGTGGGAAACGATGAGCAATTCCGCCGGATTTTCGAGTGCCACGTGGACGCGGCCTTGAGGGTCGCGGTTGGTATCGTGGGCGATCCGGCGGAAGCGGAAGACGTGGTTCAGGAGATGTTCGTACGCCTCTACCGGGCACTCCCACGACTCGATGCCACCACTTCGCTCCGGAGCTACATCTACCGGGCCACGGTTCGAACTGCTCTGAACGCCTTGCGTCGGAGAAGCGGCACGCAAACCCAGTTTGGGGCCCAGCGGGAGCCCCTGGCGCCGAATCCAGAGGAACTTGTCGAAAGACGAGAGCAGCAGGAGATCGTCTTTCGCCTGATGCGTCGCATCCCCGAGCAGCAGCGCGCCGCATTCGTGCTACGCGAAATTGAGGGCCTGGAAATGGACGAGGTGGCCGAGGCACTCGGTTGCTCCCGCACCACGGCCCGAGTCCACTTGCACCTGGCGCGGAAAGCCCTGCGCCAGATGATCGAACGGGAATACCCGGAGCTTCTGGAGGGACGGGCGGATGGAATGCAGCGAGGCTAAAGTGGCCATCCAGCAACTGCTGGACGGTGAGCTCCCGGATCCGGCGGCCAGAGAGCTGAACGAACACCTGGCCCGTTGCGGTCGGTGCGCTGCTGAGCTGGAACAACTCCGGCGACTCCGCGGACTGGTTCAGGAAGCGTTGCACCGGAGGGCCGCCGAGATCGGTCGCGAAGAGCTGTGGGCTCGAATCAGCCGGAGCGTCCGTGTCGTCCCTCCCTGCGCGGAGCCTAGCGAGGGCGCA
>CAYXFI010000605.1:0-2112 GCA_964464205.1 uncultured Cytophagia bacterium | reverse complement strand
CCCGCACGCCAAAGCTCAAGAGGTGCGGGCCGAGGTCACCACCATTCTCAAGACCCTGCCCCTCGACAAACAACAGCGCCTGGCTGACTTCGCCCAGAAGATTGAGCGGTACATCAACAACTACGAATGGTTCGACGAACCCGAGATCACCGTGGAAATCAAGATGCAATGGTTACTGCAGGACATCAGCTCCAGCAGCGAGGAGCGCTATCGGGCCCAGATCCTGATCTCGAACAACAGCGACATCCAGTACTTCGACAAACGGTGCCGATTCCCCTACAACCCCAACGAGCCGATCATCCACAACGAACCGGCCTTCACTCCCCTCACAGGACTCATTGATTTCTACGTTTACCTGATCATTGCGGGGGAGTTGGACAAGTACGGCACGCTGGCCGGCACGCCGTTCTACCAGAAAGCGCTCGACATCGCCCAGCAGGCACGCTATGGCCTCGGTCGTTTCAACGAGGGCTGGGACCTGCGGGTGGAACTTGCCAAGCGCCTCCTAAGCGAGGAGCACAAACCCTTCCGAGAGATGGTGGACTATTACTTCTACGGCCTGTCTGTCAAGGATGACGACATCGAGGAAGCTCGCAAGTACGTCGCCGAGGCTGTGCGCCGTCTGGCCGCCATCCTCGAAAAGGACCCGAAGAACGATTTCTGCCATAAGTTCCTCGATGCCCACCACATCGAAATCATCGACCTGTTCGCCAATGCCAAGGACAAAGGGATCTTCCGGACGCTGATGGAACTCGATCCGGATCACGCGGACGCCTACAAGAAGCATCTGGAATAGCAGCGGTCCGCGAGCTGCTCTGGGGGTCGTCAGAAAAGTGATGCCGCCCGGCACCAACCGGGCCTCTTGTCGCTTTGCATCAAAACAGCACCACGGGGGACCCCACGGAAGTTCACCCTGTGTCGTCGCACGGAGCGCCCCTCAAACTGCAGCGATCTTCGCCAGCGCACCAACGTCCGGTAAACTCTGCCCACCTGAACCAGAAGCTTCCTTCGATGGCGGACCGGCCGGGCGGAGAAACCGACGGAAACCCCTGCGTATCATCCGCTACGAGACGGACACCTGCAGATCGGTGAACCTGACGCCGCATCGCCCCTGCGGCCGAGCCGACGAGCGAATACTGCGCACAACGATCCTCGGCCCCTCTACGCGACCGTCGGCTGAACCTCCGGAGACACCGCCACAATACAGCCAACTCGTTTGGCCCGCGTGTCCCAATTTCACGCGCTGCGCGCATGAACCGATTCACCCACACAAACGGTGCAGATCGCTTGCGCTCCCAGGGCTGCGACATCGGCAACCAAGGCTCGTCGCCACCGGCATTGCTGAAAACGCAGCCCGCCCGCGCAGGTTAAGACGCCCCCAACTCCCGCGCGTTACCAAGATCCGGTTCGCCGCCCCGCTTCGGTTCCTCAGGCCCCTCAGAGCCGTACCGTTTCGCCCAGCACCGGTGCGCGAACCCCTCTGAAACCTTGGTGCTCAAGATGCTCCAGTAGGCTAAGAGTTTGCATCTCTTCCCCGTGCACGAGGAACAGACGCCGTGGCCTTGAACGCAGACTCTTCAAATATTCCGTGATCTCGTCGCGATCGGCGTGGGCGCTGAACGTGTTCATCACGACCACTTCCGCCCTCAGCCTGTGCGGCTCGCCGAAGATCTTCACCTCCTCCCAGCGTTCCACCAACTTGCGGCCCAGCGTGTTCTCGGCCATGTACCCAACGATCAGGATCGTGTTCCGACGATCCTCGATGTTGTTGGCCAGGTGGTGCAGAATCCGACCTGCTTCGCACATCCCCGAAGCCGAAATGATGATGCAGGGCTCTTTGCAGTGGTTCAGTTTCTTCGACTCTTCCACATCTTTGACGTACCGGAGACGCCCGAAGCCGAATGGGTCCTCGTGCCGGTCCAAGAACTCCATCGTCTCGCGGTCGTAGCACTCCGGGTGCATGCGAAAGATCTCGGTGACGTTGACGGAGAGCGGGCTGTCCACGTAGATGGGTACCTCGGGGATCTTGCCCTCGTCCGTCAGAACGTGCAGGTAGTACACGAGCTCCTGGGTTCGACCGACGGAAAACGCCGGCACGATGATCTTGCCGCC
>CAYXFI010000604.1:0-2113 GCA_964464205.1 uncultured Cytophagia bacterium | reverse complement strand
AGGTGGCGCAAAACCCGCGCTCGTACACGGGGCGGTTCCTGCGGAGGGAACTGGGGATGGGGGAGAGCGCCCTTGAAGCGGCATCGTAGCCGGGGACACTGGCTGCTAATGATTGCACACCGGGGGAGCGAGGCCTTGTCGCTCTGAGATCCTCCTGCTGCCGCGCGCCGGGGCCCTTTCCAACACGACCCGGGTTTTCGATTCCCGTCATCTGGAGTGAACTTTATCGTGAAAACTGTGGGAGCTGCCTCCCGGCGGCGAGGGGGTACCGCTCGCACCACCTTGCGCCCTCTGTCGAACGGTGTAACATTTGCGCTCCGTCGGTGTTATCTTTTTGGAGAGCGGCCGGAAAGCCAGACAGGGGAGAATGGATCTTGTCGCCCTCCGATAGTGAATTGGTGGCTCGTTTCCGCTCGGGTGATGATCTCGCCTTCGTTCTGCTCTACAACCGCTACAAACGCCGCGTTGTAGCGTTTTGCCAGGGATTTGTGGGAGGAGATGGGGCAGAAGATGTGGTTCAGGAAGTTTTTCTGCGGTTGTACAGGAATCGTCACAAACTGGACGGAGACGGCTTCCGCACCGTTCTCTTCACAGTAGCGCGGAACCTCTGCATGAATACGCTACGGGATCGGAAACACACTGAACCGCTAGGGGAGCGGGAGGTTCCGTCTACCCCAGGGTTTGGACGGGATCTGGAGGCAAAGGATCTGCTTTCCCGGCTGCTATCTCAGCTACACGGTACCGAACGCGAACTGTTCCTTCTGCGGGAGGTAGCTGGTCTCGCCTATGAGGAACTGGCGATGGTTCTCGGTAAGAGCCCGGGTGCCCTTCGTGTGCAGATGTTCCGGATAAGGCAGAAGTTGCGCGCGGTGCTTGCGCGTTTGGAAGAGGAGGGACGTGAACAATGAGCGAATGCGGCCAGGTGCAGCGCCAGATCAGTGCCTTGTACGACGGCGAGCTGGGGTCTGCGGAGAGTGAGCGGGTCCTGGCCCACATGGCCATGTGTGAGGATTGCCGTAGATTCTCAGATAGTCTTGAGCTCTTGCGCGAGCAAGTCGACAGCGCGATCGCGCGGCTCGACACGGCGGCACTGGACGAAACGTTTTTCCAAAATCTCGCCAGAGAACGGATGAGGAGGGCTCCGTGGTGGACGACTCGCATCACCGTTCCGTTGCCCGTGGTCGGGGCCTCGATTTTGGCCCTCCTGGTTGCGCTTATCTTTGCCCTGCGACCGATCCAGCAACGGGCGCCCACTCCGGCAAAGGCCCCTTCCAAGATTCGCACGGTTGTATTGGGACCGGAGGACATCGTGAAAGAGGAAATCCGACCGCCATTTTAGTGTCACAGCTTCCGCTGTGTTGCCCACTTTCCCCGCTGTAGTGAAGTGATCACATGGCGACCGTAGCTCGCGTCGGTGAGCGCGTGGATCCGATCGGCCGAAGCTTGGATTGGAGGGAGCCATGAGACGCATATCCAGCTCCTTTGTGGTTTCTTTGACGGCATTGGTTCTCTCGGTGTCCGCTAGCGGGACGCCGCTCCGGAGGGCGGCAAGCAAGCCGGACACGGTCTACTACGAGGTGACGGTTTTCTGCGACGACGATTCCCTGGTTCGAGGTTTCTCGCACGGCCAGTGTGCAGTGGGAGAAGTATTTGAGGTCTCCACGTACCTTTACGGCGACAAGTGCCTTGGTATGGGCATTGGCGGGGGTGACTGGCTGAGGGGATTTGCCCGGAGGCGAAACTTGCCGAGGGATCTGCCCAAGGCGTTCAGAGAAGATCTGCCACTGTTAGTTCCCTCGAAGGCGCCAAGCGTGGCGTACAATATGCTATTCTCACCGATTCGCGCTCGGAGTGGGGCCTACAAAGTGAACGCCGTGCTGTGTATGTTCCATCTGCGAGGGGGAATGAGAAACCGTCTGCACTACGCCACAACGGTCGTCGACACGGCTTTCGTCGTGCCGCCGGGGCACACGGTCAGGGTCGCGCAATTGCGGGGGGACTGCCCGCGAACCTACACCGTGTACTTGCGTCTCGACGAAACCAAGCCACCGCCGGTGGACGAACTGACGCCCGATTTCCAGTCGATGCTTGGGGATCTCCAGCCCCTCAGTTT
>CAYXFI010000603.1:0-2113 GCA_964464205.1 uncultured Cytophagia bacterium | reverse complement strand
GACTTTCGCCGCGAGACGCGGCTCCCACAAGGGAAAGCCATGGTTGTGGGAGCCGCCTCTGGCAGCGATTGATCCTGGTTTCTGGCCTCCCCCCAGCACCCTCCCCTCGGGACGAGGACGTTCCTCCTACCCCTGTGTGACTGCAGGCCAACCTTGCCCTTGCGCGAGATGCCCTCGCGTCGTACATTCAACGGTGTGTGATCGACCCCATTCGATCTCGATATGGGAAACCACTTGTCATTTCCGCCTTCGGGGCGAGGGGTAGTCTCCTGCGGACCCGAAGGGGTCCGCGTCGCAACAGCCCGGAGCACTTTGGCAAGGCAGAATCGGAGGTCGAGATGAGCTTCCGCAAATCGGTTCTGTGGGCCGCGGTGTTCGTCTTGTCGTTGGACGTGACGGTGTTCGGTCGGACGTCGGCAGGAGTGATAGGTCCGATTGTTCCCAAAGGAGAGGTTCGGACGCTGCTCGAGGAGCTCTCCGGCTTGCGCGCGAAGGAGTTCGTATGGGCCATCACGCGATACGATCGCATCCAGGCTTCCGAAGGCTGGCACCGGGCGGCGGAGTACGTAGCACGGCGGCTCTCCGAGGTCGGACTCGAACCCGAGTTCGAAGCTTTCCCGTCCGACGGCGGGCGCCGCTACTACACCTGGACGCCGCCAATGGGCTGGCGAATCAAACGGGCGGAGCTGTGGTTGCTGGAGCCCGAGAGGCGCAAACTCGCGGACTACCGGGAGATGCCGACCAGCGTGGCCAAGGGGAGCCAATCGGCAAACGTGGAGGCCGAAGTTGTGGCGGTCCGGCGTGGTACGCGCCCTTCGGACTACGAAGGCGTGGACGTGGCGGGCAAGATCGTCCTCGCGGATGGCTACGCGGGCGATGTCCACCGCGAAGCCGTGCTGCATCGGGGCGCGGCCGGGGTGATCACCTACCTCTCGCGACGAGATCGGATCGAATTCCCGGACCTGATTCCTTACCACGGCCTGTGGATCCGCAAACACGAGCAACCGCGGACCACCTTCGGCTTCACTATCAGCCGCAGGGTTGCCGAGCAGCTCCTCGCTTGGTTGGAGGAGGGCAAGCGCGTGCGGGTGCACGCCATCGTGGAGGGGGAGGATTATCCCTCCAACATCGAGACCCTCACCTGCGCCATCCCGGGGGACGGTACGACCAACCAGGAGATCCTATTTGTCGCCCATCTGGACCACTACAAACCGGGTGCGATCGACAACGCGAGCGGATCTGCCGCGTTGCTGGAGCTGGCCCGATCGTTGAAGAGCCTGATCGATCGCGGCTTGCTTCCCAGGCCGCGCAGGACGATTCGCTTCCTCTGGACTTCGGAGTGGTACGGCACGGTGCCGTGGATTCAGCGACACCTCGCGGAGATGCCCAAGATCGTGGTCGGTTTCAATCTGGACATGGTGGGTGGCGATTTTGTGGCCACCCGGTCCTACTTCGCGGTGATCGAGACGCCCTGGTCGCGGCCGAGCTTTGTGAACGACCTGTGCGCGGCCGTGTTGGAAGACGTGGCAAATCTGAACGTCTGGTGCGTGAACGGCTCGCGTCTGCCTTTCAACTACCGCATTGGACCCTACTCCGGCGGCAGCGACCATTGGATGTTCAACGACGCAACTGTCGGCGTGCCGATGCCGATGTTCTTCCAGCCCGACTACCATCACCACACGGTGCAGGACGTTCCGGATCACGTCGATCCCACGCAGATGGAGAGGGTGCTGCTGATCAGTGCCCTCTGCGCGAGGGCGACCGCCTGGGCGGGGGAGAGAGAGGCTTTGCAGCTCGCTCGACTGGTCGCGGCCGGCGCTGAGAGCCGCCTGGCCCGGCTGGCGGGAGACGCGATGGCGGCCGTGCTCGAACCAGGGCTGACGCCGCAGGAGCGGTCGAATCGACTGGAGGCGGGGCAGGACCGCTTGCGCCACGCGGGTCGCAAGGAAATGGCGGCCATCCAGTCCGTCCTGCAGCTCGATGGCGGGCCCGTCGTGGAGAACACGGTGCGGCTTCTCTCGGCGGAGGTCCGAACCTGCCTGGATGCTCTCCTGAAACGGTTCACGTCCGACCTGGACGTCTGGCTGGCGGCGACCGGGGAACAGGTGCCAGC
>CAYXFI010000602.1:0-2128 GCA_964464205.1 uncultured Cytophagia bacterium | reverse complement strand
TTGGGATCAAATGCAACCCACACTTTGTAATTGCTGTGCCCAACCACCCAGCCGGTCCGGCTGTAGTCGAGCTGCACCTGGCGATCGTTGTAGATGTTGAGCACGAGCCCGTCAAAGAGAGGAGTCTCGGCGATCTCCTCGTAGATCGGCGTTTCCGGCACCACGAGAACGGTATCTTGGGTCACGTCCCAGACCGAGTAGAACGGCACACCCGTGTTGTGGAACAGCGAAGTGTCCCGGAAGGTGACGCGGTAGGTGTGGCCGTCCTTCATCGAGTCGGCCACGACGAAATTCACTTTCAAAGCTCCCGTGCCCGCACCCTCGAAGCGCACGGTATCGGCGAAGGACGGTGGAACGTAGCCCGCCGCCCTCGGACGCGGAGTGACCACGGCCGTATTCACATCCGTCTGCACGTTGCCAGCGATGTCCACCTTGATGACGCTCGGGCACTCGCTGGGTGCGATTCCCTCGATCGCACCGGTCACGGTGGTGTCCACATAGCCGCGATCGTACGAAACCACCGCGTAGTAGTAGGTCTGTCCGTTCTCCACGTCCTCATCGACGTACAGGTGTCTGAGCCCAGTGTCGTTGCCGAGGTCGAACTTGACCCCCTGCACGTCAATCGGGTGCAGACCCTTGATCCCATTGCGCAAGTCGAACTGGGCGATCGGCTTGCGGAAAGTGAGGCGTCCGTAGGCGTCGGTAATGAGCCGCGGTTCGAGAAACTCCGGCTCGGTGCTTCGGTAGATCCGGTAACCCTCGAAATCGTACTCCTGGAGGAAGGGGTCCCACGAGCGTTCGGCCCGATCGTCCCACATCAGAATCACTTTGCCGTCGCCGGGAATGGCCACCAGCTTGGGCTTCTCCGGCGGCTTGGCAAACCGGTAGTCCGCGTTGTAGATCTGCTGGACGGTCTTCTTGGTCCGGGCCAGATCCTGGGCGTCTTCCGCGAAGATGAGGGCCATCGAGTAGACCTCGGTCTGCCCCGCGTACAGCGGAAACGGCCCGGATGAGAAGAACATCCCCAGATTGGCCGTCACCTGCAGGGCGTCCTTCGGCTGGGGCGCGGACTTGAAGACCCGCCAGTTCTGTTCCTCATTCCAGAGTTCGTACGTGTGCACCGGGAAGATGAGGAAGCCGGTCAGACCGATCTGATCCGATTCGTCTTTGTCCGTGTAGTCAAAGTCCGGCTCGCCCGGTGTCGGCATGCCGTCCGCCTCCCCTTCGTCCGGTCCCGTGTAGTTGGGGTCGTAGGGACCGAGACCGTCGGCACCCACGTCGTCGTGCAGCGGTTCGCCCGGATCCCATTGGCCATTCCCGTTCAGGTCTTCGTACGGGTCCCAATCCTGATCCTCGTCGCCGGACCAGTGGGGGCGCGGCTCACGGTCGTAGAAGGAACGGAAGGCGTCCACGTCGGCCACGCCGTAGGGGAACTGATCGAGCCACACGCCCGGGCCGCTGTCGCGCCGCTCGTCAACCACGCCGTCCTGATCATTGTCGAAGCCGTCCACGGAGATGCCCGGGCTCTCCAAGAATGCGAAACCGGCCACTCCCACGGGGCCCCACCGTCCAGGCGTGCCGAAGCCGTCGTAATCCCAGGCCCAGGCAATGTCCAGCCTCAGATCGTAGTCGCCGGTGTCGTCGGACGAGTCGTCCGTCCCGCCGATCCCCCAATCGATGTAGAAGCAGTAGTACGTGCTGTCGTAGTCGGTCTTGCCCTCGTTCGTGATCTCGTAACGGGCGAAGATGCAGTCTTCCGCGAGAACCTGCGACCACTGGAACAGACGCGCCGCGACCTCGAGCCCCAGCCCCCGCCGTGTCGTGTCGCTCGGGTCGGGGTAGAAATTCCACTCCTCGTCCGGATCGTCGTCGAAGACGAAGTAGGTCTCCAGATCGGCGTTCATCACTCCTTTGCCGAAGAAGCCGTTCCAGTAGCCGTCCCATTCCGGGGGCCGATCGGGCCAGTGTTGCGGCCAGGTGCTGGGGTCGTCGCTCATCGCTGGCTCATCCGACCGCGGATTGAAGTAGCCCGGCAGCGGCGCCCAGCCCCACAGTTCGTCGTTCGGCCCCTTGTCGACGAACTCGCGGTACTGGGTCTCCATGGGGTAGATCACGTTGCCGTCACGAT
>CAYXFI010000601.1:0-2130 GCA_964464205.1 uncultured Cytophagia bacterium | reverse complement strand
GGCTCGGGCGCCGGGCATGCGGCCAGCGGAGCTCAGGCCAGTTCGCCCATCGCTTGTAGACGAACGCCGTTCACCCTTTCGGCACAGGCGCGAACCCTGGCCTTGTATATCCCTGCTGTCAGCGGTGACCACCCCTCGCGGCCGAAAAGCGTCCTGCGCAAATCGATTTTGGTCCTACTACGTCAGATCGGCCGTTCACAGCCGAAAACCTGCGTATCGCTTTCAGCTCGAGCGTTCTCGTGGGCTCGCAACAAACCGCAGGGACCCAGGGCACGCAGGGCCCAACGGCACCAGGTGAGAGAGACGCGCAACCGGCGCGCACGCGGAAAGTACAACCCGCTCCGGACGACAGCGGAAGCACGCGGCTCTACGGCGACGCCAAGAGTGAACTTGGCCGGCCAGGGAAAGCTGTCGGGCTCCGCACCGTTTGCGGGCGGGCTTTCTGTCGCTGGGTACCGCGGGAAACCAACCAATCGAGTCGGAAAACGGAAAGTCTTCCGAGGCGCCAGCTGGACACGCTTCTCTTCGCAGGGAAAAACTTTGCGCGAAGCTCCCTGCGACCTCTGCGAAACTGCGGTGAGAATGCGTTCTTCGGTTCTCCGCAAAGTCAAACGGAAGCGGACGCAGTAGAATTAGCCTGTACCTGAGGAAATCCGATGAAATCGCAAAGAAGTGCTATCCCGAGCGGAGTCTTGACTTTTGTAGTCAGTGCGCTTCTCATGATCCCCGCGGGCCGGGCTGAGGCGGGCCATTGGAAAGCCGGTGTCGCCCGTAGCGACATTACGCCACAGGACACCTTGTGGCTTGCCGGATACGCAGCCCGTACCCATCCGGCCACCGGTACGCTCACGAGGCTGTGGGTGAAAGTGCTGGCCCTCGAGGACAGCCTCGGACACCGCGCCGTTCTGGTCACTTCCGATCTCCTCGGCTTCCCCAAAGCGATCTCGGATACGATCCGCGACCGTTGCCAGCGGCGGTACGGGCTCACCCGCTCGCAAATCCTGCTGAACAGCTCCCACACCCACAGCGGGCCCGTGCTACGCGGACGACACTACGTAGTCTACCCCCTGAAACGAGAACACATCGAAGCCATCGACCGCTACACTGACTGGTTGCAGGATCAGATCGTCGAAACCGTGGGCGAAGCGTTGGGCGGGCTTGAACCAGCGCGGCTGCGGGCCGGCAATGGGGTGGTGCGCTTCCAGGTGAATCGCCGGAACAACGGCCGCCTGATCCCCCTTGAGCTTCAAGAAGCGCTTTTCGGCCCCGGTCAGCACGACGTCCCCGTGCTGGAGGTCACACGCCCCGATGGTACCCCGGTAGCTGTGGTGTTCGGCTACGCTTGTCACGCCACGGTCCTCAACGGTTACGAGTGGTGCGGGGACTATCCCGGCTTCGCCCAGATCGAACTCGAGAAAGACCGGCGGGGCACCATGGCTTTGTTCGTTCAGGGTTGCGCCGGCGACCAGAATCCCCTGCCCAGGCGCTCGGTGCCGCTGGCGCGCCAGTACGGGCGCGAGCTGGCAGCGGCGGTCGAGCGGGTACTCGAAGAAGAAAACCTTCGAACGCTGCGACCCGTGCTCAGGACCGCCTATCGCGAGATCGAGCTGGCCCTGAATCCGCCACCGAACAAAAGAGAGCTCCAGGAATTCGCGGAAAAGGCAGAGGGATGGCAGCTGCGCTGGGCGAAATGGATGCTACGCAGCTTCGACCCACGCAGTGCGCCCTCCAGTTATCCATACCCCATCCAGATCTGGCAACTGGACGACCAGCTCTTGATTGCACTCGGCGGCGAGCCGGTGATCGACTACGCCCTGGAACTGAAGCGCGTCTTCGGACAGCGGACCTTCGTGCTCGGCTACAGCAACGACGTAATGGCCTACATCCCCTCGACTCGGGTATTGCGCGAGGGTGGCTACGAGGGCGCCAGCTCTCAGATGGCCTACCTGCTCCCCGGCACCTGGGGCGCGGACGTGGAGCACCGGATTCTCGGCGCAATCTTGGAGATGGCCGAAGGAATGAGGATCCGCCTGCCCGCCACCCCCTTGTTTCCGTAGATCCCGAAACCGAGGAGCAGTGGGGCCCAGTCCGATCGGGAGGGGCAAGTCTCCAAAGTCGCGCCGCGGCAGC
>CAYXFI010000600.1:0-2131 GCA_964464205.1 uncultured Cytophagia bacterium | reverse complement strand
AGGTTCTCGATTCGCCGAAGCACGGGCAACACCCGTTCGCGAAAGACCGGCGCCACCAGTCGACCAGTGAGAATGGTTACGGACACCGGTCTGGGCAGTCTCTCCGGAAATTCCTTTCGTTCCTCGTCGAATCGATCCAGAAAGTGCCTCAGCAGTCCCACTCCGTCCTCGATCTGAGGGAAGCCATCGTAGCGGTCCCGTGCAGGCACGGGCAGCCCAGCGCGGAGGTAGAGCTCGTCGGCCAGGTACACCCAGTACTTCCCACAGGACTGGCGGTACTGATCGGCCATTCGCTCCACTTGAGCCACAACCTGGCTCGCCATCGTCGAATCCACCGGACGCAGTGGGGGCAGATTGCGGCGATGCTTGGTCAGCCCCACAGGCACGATCGCCACAGAGGCCAGCCCCGGCTGTAACGCCCACAGATCCTCCAGAGTCCGGAACAGCTCCTCGCCGTCGTTGTAACCCGGCACGAGCACGATCTGCGCGTGGATCTCAATACCGCCCTCCACGAGGGTGCGCAGTTTCTCCAGCAAACGGTCGTCCTTATCGATCCCCAGAAGCCTCCGACGCACAGCGGGATCGGTAGCGTGGACGCTCACGTACAGGGGCGACAGGTTTTGCTCGATGATCCGCCGGATATCCCCTCGCCCAATGTTCGTCAGGGTGACGTAGTTCCCGTGCAGGAAGCTGAGCCGGTAGTCCTCATCTTTGAAATACAGGCTGGGGCGCAGTCCGGGTGGATTCTGATCGATGAAGCAGAACACACACTTGTTCCCGCAAGAGCGGTAGCGAATCGGCTCGAAAGTCACTCCCCACGACTCTCCGAACCGGCGTTCTCCTTCCAGCTCCAGCACCCGTCCATCGCGCATCACCCGGAGGGTCACCCAGGGTTCGGCCCCGTAGAACTGAAAGTCGATCTCGTCCCGAACGCGACCGCCGTTCACTTCCAGCACACGATCGCCCGGTCTCAGGCCAATCCGCTCTGCCGTTCCGCCAGTTTCAACTTGCCTGATCGTAAGCATCCCGCTCCGCCGCTCGCTTCGCCTCAAGGTAGTCGACGATCAACTCCTTGGCGACCGCCGTCACAGGTACGGCGATCAGCAGACCAACCACACCCATGAACTTGGAGAACAACAGTACCGCCAGGATGACCCAAACCGGATGCAGCCCCACACGATCGCCCACGATGCGCGGGCTCAGCACGGCGCCTTCCACGACCTGCACGGCCTCGATCACCAGCACGGCCTTCAGCGCCGCGATCCAGGGGCTCGCGCTGAACAGGCCGATGAGCACAGCCACGATGAGCGTGATTGTGATCCCAACATACGGCACGATGTTCAGCGCGCCAGCGAGGATCCCCAGAGCCAGCGAGTACCTGACACCGACCAGGAACAACCCCACACCCGTCAGTACCCCAACGATCACGCACACAATGAGTTGGCCACGAATGAAGCCGCTGAGAATCCGGTCCATTTTCCGCCAGAGCCGCGAGGCCTCCTCCTGACGCGGCACAGGAATGAGCAGTTCTTTCGTTTGATGCCGAATCCGGTCGAAGTCGCGCAGCAGGTAGAACGTCAGGAAGGGGACCAGAATCAGGGTGAGCAACTGGCCCAGCAGGTTGGAGAGCCCGGTGCTCGCGTTGAGGATGCCGCTGAGAAACGCGCGGAGCAGCCCCTGCAGCCTGTCCGGCAACGCCCCCACTACGTCCTGCGTGAGCCTCGAGGTGTCCAATCCGAGGCGATCCAGGTAGGGAATGACTTCCTGCCGGTACCAATTCTCCACCGCTGGGGCTTGCCGAACGATTTGCTCAATCACCTGACCCACCTCGGAGATGAGCCGAGGGATCAGTACGACCAGGGCGAACACGATGCCCCCGAGCACGAGCACGTCGAGTACGAGAATCGTGAGAGTGCGCGACAACCCGCGCCTCTCGAACACGTCCACAAGGGGGTCCAACAAGTACGCGAAACCCAGCGAGAGAGCAAATGGAAACAGAATGCCTTGGATGATAGCCACGAACTGGGCGACGAAGACCACCCCGGCCACCAGCAGGGCCACACGCCCGGCTCGGGTACGCCGATAGGGGTAGATGAGCAGGATTAGGGCCAGGCCCAGCAGGAACGGCGAG
>CAYXFI010000599.1:0-2146 GCA_964464205.1 uncultured Cytophagia bacterium | reverse complement strand
GGCCCGAACGAACCGAGCGCCCGTCCCCTGCTTCAAAAGTCCCGCGGTGGGGAAAAGCGTCCTGGCGGGAAAACGTGGCCTCCCTCCTGCGGAGACCCCAAATGCCTGGTTGAACGGAGGAGCTGGCTACTGCTTGCCAATGGGCAAGCCGTATTTCTTCGCCTTCCGATAGATCGTCGCGCGACCGATACCCAGCCTTCGTGCCGTCTCGGAGATGTTCCCCTCGCACTCGAGCAATGCCTGCCGCAGAGCCTGCTCCTCCAGCTTCTCGATCCAGCTCGACAGGGTTTGATCTGACTCGTAGACCTTCTTCTCTCCCAAGGCTCGCACGGCCGTGGGCAGTTCCTTGGGAGTGATCTCATTGGTCGTCGCCAGCACCACAGCCCGCTCGATGGCGTTCTCCAGCTCCCGCACGTTGCCCGGCCAGTTGTAGGCCATCATCAGCTCCAGTGCCTCAGGGCTGATGCTGTCGACATTTTTCCCTTCCTGCTGCGAGTACTTCTTCAGAAAGTGCCCGGCCAGCAGCGGAATATCCTCCTTCCTCTCGCGCAGCGGCGGCAGGTGGATGGGGAAGACGGAGATGCGGTAGTACAGGTCTTCACGGAACTCCCCCTTCTTCATCGCTTCTTCCAGGTCACGGTTGGTCGCCGAGATGATCCGTACGTCAACTTTCACCAGCTCATTGCCCCCGACGCGTTCGAACTCGCGCTCCTGCAGCACCCGCAGTATTTTCGCCTGGGTGGCAGGGCTCATCAGCCCGATCTCGTCCAGGAAAATGGTGCCCCCGTTGGCCTGCTCGAATTTGCCGATCCGCCGCTGGGTAGCGCCCGTGAACGCTCCCTTTTCGTGACCGAACAACTCGCTTTCGAGCAGCGATTCCGGCAACGCAGAGCAATTGACCGCCACGAATGGCTTGTTCTTCCTGCGGCTGTTGTAGTGGATGGCGCGCGCCACGAGTTCCTTCCCGGTGCCGCTCTCCCCGCTGATCAGCACCGTCACGTTGCTATTGGCAACGCGCTCGATGGACCGCAGCACCTCCTGCATCGCCCCGCTCTGGCCAATGATGTTCTCGAAGCGATACCGGCCCCGAAGCTCCGAGCGCAACTCCTCCACTTCTCGTTTCAGGCTTCCCGCCATCAGGGCATTCTTCACGGTCACCATCAACCGCTCGGTGCCGAAGGGCTTGGTCAAAAAATCGTACGCTCCCAACTTCATTGACAGCACCGCCCGCTCGATGGTGCCATGAGCCGACATCATCACCACCTGGATCCGTGGATCTTCTTCCTTGATCTTCTTCAGCGTCTCGATGCCGTCGATGCCGGGCATCTGTATGTCCAGGAGAACCAGGTCCACCTGGTTCTCGCGGATTTGGCGGAGGCAGGACTCGCCGCTCGTGGCCGTGAGAACCTCGTACGATTTCTCTTTGCGGAGATTGATCTCGATCATCTTGCAGATGTTCTTGTCGTCGTCGACAACGAGGATTGTGTACATCGGTCCAGCCATTGCGCGTCACCCCTTCCGTGTTAGCTGTTCCCCGCACGCCTCCCTAGTCTCGTGGAACCACTTGAAAAGTGTCACAAAAAGATACAACTCAGCCAAGCCAATAGCAAGGGCTATTCTTTTTTCGGCACCGCCGAAGGAATCCTAAGTCCTGAAAAATAGGGACAATGTGCGGTCTGTCACAAGGGAGGAGCGCGTTCGGTCAGGCCAGCACCCGTCGCAGCAACGGGTAGAACAGAGCCACACGAGCCCGGGCCGACACGTATTTGGCAGGGCGGAACACGCGCAGCACCCGCAGGTAGCTCTCGATCGTAGGAATCACGTCGTGGAAATCCTCCGGCCGGATTTCCAGGTCGATCACCCCTCGAAAGTCCCTTTTCTTCAGTTCCTCCAGAATGCGCTCGATCGGCATGGCGCCCCCTCGCCCAAATGGCAGATGGCTGTCCTCCGAGTCGGTGCAATCGGAAAGATGGATGCAGCCAATTTCGCCGTCGAAAGCAGCGAGGGCGGAAAGAGGGTCCACACCCGAGATCAGGTAATGTGGGCCGTCGAAGCACATGCCCGCAACTCGATCCCCCAATTCCTCCCTCGCCCGCCTATAGAAAGCCTCGTAGTCCTTGACCGACAGCCGAGGAATGTTTTCGAT
>CAYXFI010000598.1:0-2147 GCA_964464205.1 uncultured Cytophagia bacterium | reverse complement strand
TGGTGCGTGCCGAAGACCACCAGGCATCTGGAGTGGGCCGCGCGGCTTGCGGCATTTCTCGGCGGAAAGGAGGCGGGACGAATCCGGGTGGAATCGCGGATTGCGGTGCCGGCCATCCGGGAGCTTGCCGCCGAACAAGCGGAGCTCGACACTCTCGGCATCGAACAGGTGTTCTACAACGAAGTGCGCTACGCACGGCAGCCGTGGGGCACCCGGGTGGAGGAGTTCCGGCGGATCGAGGAGCTGGCGCGCGACGCTGTGGACATGGTGATGATCCGCGGCTGGGACATCGACCGCACCTTTGCGGAGTACGCGCGCCGAATGGATCAGGAACTGGCCCGGTTCGCCAACCTCGCCTCGCACGAGGACCCAACACGAGGAAAGCGGGACGTGCTGCGTTTCCTCCTCTGGTGTTTCGCCGTGGCGAGCCTGCTCATTGCCGGGACGTTCCTGATGGTGGGCAGGAAGGCGCGCCGGGATCTGGCCCAGGGCTACGCGTTCCTTTTCCCCTCCTTCCTCCATCTCTTCGTGATCGTGCTCGTGCCGCTGGTATTCTCGCTGTACCTGAGTTTCCACGAGTGGAACGTCATCCTGGCCGAGAAGCCCTTCGTGGGCCTGCGAAACTACCGGGATCTGCTTCACGATAGCCTCTTCCTCAACGCGCTCAAGAACACAGCCATTTTCAGCTTGCAAGTACCCATTGGGATGGCACTGGCGCTGGCCGTCGCTCTGGCGCTGAATCGGCCCTTCCGGGGCGTGACCGTTTTGCGCACGCTGTTCTTCCTCCCCAGCGTGACGAGCTTCGTGGCCATCGCGATGGTCTGGCAGTGGCTGTACCAGCCTCAGTTCGGTCTGTTCAACTACCTGCTGGAGCTGCTGGGCTTGCCCCGACTGCCGTGGCTCACGAGTCCGGCCACGGCGCTGCCCTCGATCATGCTGATGACGATCTGGATGAGCATTGGGTATCAGATGGTGATTTTCCTGGCCGGGCTACAGGGGATCCCCACCTACCTGTACGAGGCGGCGATCATCGACGGGGCCAGCCCCTGGCAGCGTTTCCGACATATCACGCTGCCCCTGCTCAAACCGACCACGTTCTTCGTGCTGGTCACCGCCGTCATCGGCTCCTTCCAGGTGTTCACCTCCGTGTACGTGATGACCGCCGGCGGTCCAGCGCGCGCTACGGACGTGGTGGTGTACCACATTTACCAGAACGCCTGGGAGTACCTGCGGATGGGCTACGCCTCGGCCATGGCCTGGGTGCTGTTCCTGATCATCATGCTGGCCACGTACGTGCAGTTCCGACTTGTGGGTCGCGGTGTGGAATACGGTCACTGAGCGCGGAAGATGAGTGCTTTTCGACGCATTTTGGGCAAAGCTCTGCTCTGGACAGCCCTGCTCGCCGTTGCGCTCACCATGCTCGTGCCGTTCCTGTGGATGGTCTCCAGCTCGCTGATGGACGAAATGGAGGTCTACCAGTACCCGCCGCAACTCTGGCCTTCGAAGCCCCTGTGGTCGAACTACCGCGAAGCGCTCACCCTGCTTCCTTTTGCTCGTTTCTTCCTGAATTCGCTGGTGATGGCCGGCGGCGCAGTGCTGAGCCAGCTACTGGTGTGCTCATTGGCGGCTTTCGCATTCGCTCGCCTGCGCTTCCCCGGCCGCGACGCGCTGTTCACCCTGTACCTGAGTACAATGATGATCCCGACGATCGTGGTGATCATCCCCGCGTTCCTGATCGTGGACGCCTTCGGCTGGGTGAACACGTACCAGGGGCTCATCGTGTACTTTGCAAGCAGCGTGTGGGGGATCTTCCTGCTGCGCCAGTTCTTCCTCACGCTACCCCGCGAGCTGGAAGACGCCGCCCGCGTGGACGGCGCCAGCAACTGGACGATCTACTGGCGGATCGCCCTGCCCCTTTCCAAGCCCGCTCTGGCGACCCTGGCGATCTTTGGCTTCATGGGGGTATGGAAGGATTTCCTGTGGTCGTTGATCGTCACCGACCGAATGGAGATGCGGCCGGTTGAGGTGGGGATTGCTCTCTTCCACAGCGTTCACAGCACCAACTGGCCGTACCAGATGGCCGCGGCCACCACCGTGATGCTACCCATTCTGGTCGTCTTCTTCCTGGCGCAGAAGTACTTCGTGCG
>CAYXFI010000597.1:0-2158 GCA_964464205.1 uncultured Cytophagia bacterium | reverse complement strand
ACGTCCATTGCGCTGACTCCGAACTGGGAGCTGAGTTTCGTGAGTCGCAATCTGTTGCCTGGGCAGAAGGAAGTGTCTGGGAAAGCCAGCACCGTCAGCTTGTTCTGGCGATGGGGGCGCCTCGCGATGCTGGGCTTGGGCCTGGCCAAGGAGCCTGGATTCCCGCTGGAGTGGAGGGCGGGACTGGAGTACCGACCCATGAGACCGCTGATCTTGCGCGCTGGCTTGACCGACCCCCCGGGCCGTATCTGTCTGGGTCTGGGTCTCGCCGTTTCCTCAGTGGTGATTCATTTCAGCGTCGTGGAGCACGCGGAGCTCGGAACGACGCAGGCGCTGAGCCTGGAGTTTCTGCTGGGCACTCGCTCGACTTCGCGCTCAGTGAGGAAATCCACGGCCGGGCCGAGAGGCGCGACCACGGGCAGGAGCTCGGACGCGACGGAAGCGGCAAACCGGGTCCTAGAAGCGACGGGGCAGTCGGTGCACTGGTGACGCGAGTGTTTCCACGAGGCAGAGGCAGTCGTCGTGTTGGCGCGCGGGGCTTGGGCACTGTTTGTGTTCCTGTTCCTCTCTGGACCGGCGATTCGGGCCCAGCCCGAACCAGCTCTGGAGGATCTTCTGGAGAATCTCCTGGATGCGGGCGAAGCACCAGAGCTGTCCCCCGACTTGGAGTATTTGCTCGCACACCCCGTGGACCTGAACCGGGCCTCCGTGGCCGAGCTGAGACGGATCCCGTTTCTACGGCCCGATCTGGCCGATTCCATCGTGGCCCTACGGGTACGTTCGGGGCCGTTCAGGTCTGTGGGAGAGCTTGTGGAAAAGGGGCTGCTCGAAGCGGGTGAGCTGCGGAGCCTCCGTCCCTTCGTGCGGGTCGTGGCGCCGCGGAGTCCCGCGTTGAAACTGCGTTTGCGGTGCCGCATCCCTTCCGACTACGATGCTCGTCCGGGGGCCTATTCGCGGCTGGTGTTCAGCAGAAGTAGCGCCGTGCGGGTCGGTGTCGTCACCGAGCGCGATCCGGGTGAGTCGGATCTGCTGGACTATCGCTCTGGATTCGTGGAGGTCAGCTTGGGCGGCGCGGCGCGCGCTGTTGTGGGCGATTTCCGGCTGCAGTTGGGTCAGGGGTTGCTTTTTGCCGGGCCCTACACGACGGGACCCGGACCGTACCTGTGGCCGCTGGTGCGGCCCGTCGGCGAAGAGCTGCGCGGGTACCTGAGCGCGGCTGAATCGTGGGGATTGCGCGGGTTGGCTTTCCAGTGGCGATCGCCACGGTACCACATCTTGGCGTTTCACTCCCGGCGACGACGCGACGGGCGGATTGTGGCGGCCGCTCCGGATCTCCACTGGGACCTGGACGGGTACCATCGGACTCCGTCTGAAAGGGAAAGGCGCGATGCGCTGGACGAGAGGGTCGAGGGTCTGCGGCTGGCGCTTCCGGCATTGGGTCCCGCCTCCGTGGGGTTGACGGTCGCCAGGCAGTTGGTGCGAAGTCCAGCGGAAGCCCGCGAAGTGCATCGGCGAGCGTTGAGCGCGGACTGGAGGTGTACTGTACCGGGCGGATGGTGGGTCGGTGAGACGGTCGCATTTGACAGTGGCTGGGCAGCGCTCTCGGGTCTCTACTTGGCGCGCCGGGGTTACGAGTCACTGCTACTTTTGTACCGGTTCCGCGGCACACCGGCGAAGTGGTTTCGAGCTCGCTCCTTTGTCTACTCGCGAGAGAGGCAATCGGCGCGGGGACTGCTGATTGGCGGCCGCTGGGGGTCGAGGCGACTTGAGATCAGCGCACACGCCTGGGTGGTTTCAGATTCGCACGAAGGCCCGGCTCCGCTGGGTTGGGGCCGTCGTTTCGCGCAGATTTCCCTCGCACCGGTCGAAGGGGTATGGCTGCGGATGCGTTTTCAGGAGAAAGGGCGTTCGGAGCGCGTCCTCTGGGTCGATCGAGACGGGCGTTTGCGCGAGAGCACGGTGGGACGCACACGTAGGAGCCTCCGAGCACAAGTGGACGCGGTGGCCGGTGGGCTGCGCTGCCGCTGGCGGGGTGAGGCGGTGTGGATCGGAGCTGTGGCGTCGCATCCGCCGGATGGCATGCTGTTCTATCAACAGCTGAGAAGGCGTCTCGGACGAGGCGTCCTCGGAGCACGATTCGCGGTCTACGAAGTTCGGG
>CAYXFI010000596.1:0-2164 GCA_964464205.1 uncultured Cytophagia bacterium | reverse complement strand
GTGGAGCGCGAGCCCACGGGCGAAGAGGAACCTTGCCAGCAGTGGGTGGATGTGTCCGGCGAACGCGCGGGGTCGGCGGCTCAGGTTGGCTTGCTCATCGTGAACGACGGGCTTTGGAGCTACTCTACCAAGGGCGGGCTATTGCGACTCACCCTGCTGCGCAGCCCTGTGTACGCCCACCACGACCCCGCGAGAGTGGAGAGCGACAAGCGCTACAGCTACATCGACATCGGGCGGCACCGGTTCCGGTTTCTCTTCTCGGTGCATCCGGGCAACTGGCGACAAGCCGATCCGTTCCGTCTGGCAGCTGTTTTCAATTTGCCGCCGCGCGTGGTCGTGATGCAGAAGACCCGCGGGAAGTGGCCCCCCACGGCAACTTTCTTCGAAGCCGGGCCTGGCAACGTGGTTGTGCCGGTGTTGAAAAAGGCTTTCGACGCGGACGGCCTTGTGATCCGCTGTTTCGAAACGCATGGAAAGAGTGCAGAAGCGGTCGTCAGATTTCCGCATCTCGGCCGGGAAGGTCGCTTCAGCATGGGGCCTCACCAGTTGAAAACCTTCGCTCTGCAGCGCGAAGGGCCTGCTCTCAGGTTGCGCGAGATCGACGCGATGGAATGGCGTCTGGCCGACGGGCCGGGCGACCGATCTCGAGCTTGAGTCTCACTGAACAAGTGACCGGCGCGATGACCTACGGCCCGGGCGATGCGAGTTGCCCGGGCCAGTCGGAGGGTCCCCAGCGAGCCTCGAGGTTTGCAGGAAGGGAACGTTTGACGCTTTGAAGTAGGGCGACAGGAGTCGATTGATCGGTCCAGAGGTCTCGTCGTTGGGTAGTCCCCAGAGCCAACGGTCCCCGCTTGAAGTCGGTGGGCAAGTGCCGTTGGGAGGAGCGCCGCCCAGTGACCTGTGGTTCTGCGGGATAGAGCTGTGGTGCGTGGGCAAAAGAACATTTGATGCGGCGGGGTGCGAGCAAGTGGTTCGGGAGCTTTACAGGCGCGACCAAATGGCTTGAGATTCTTCCGGTGAAGAAGGGACTGGACCAGAACGAGGAGCGGTGCAATGGTTCGGGTCGCAGTGGTCGGCTACGGGTTCATGGGACGCGTTCACGTGGCGCACTACCGGCAACTGGCTGACGCGCGGGTGGTGGCGGTGGTCGAGTCGAACCCGCAGCGTCTGCAGGAATTCGTGAAGGGTAACATCCAGGCAGGAGAGGAGCAGGCGAGTCTGGCCGGGGTGGAGTCGTACAGGCGGCTGGAGGAAATCCTCGGCAGATCGGATGTGGACGTGGTCGATATCTGTCTGCCAACGCACCTGCACAAGGAAGCCACGCTGGCGGCGCTACGGGCTGGCCACCACGTGATCTGTGAGAAGCCCCTCGCACTGTCGCTGGAGGATGTGGACGAGATGATTGGGGCTGCGGAAAAGGCCGGACGGTACTTGATGGTGGCCCATTGTATCCGCTTCTGGCCGGAGTACGAATACCTGCAGGAGCTGGTTCGCACCGAAGAGTTCGGGAAACCCGTGTCCGCGATCTTTCGCAGGATCAGTCCGTACCCCGGCTGGACGGGCGGAGACGACTGGTTCTCCGACCCGAACCGCAGCGGCGGCGCCCTGCTGGACCTCCACGTGCACGACGTGGACATCGTGAACGTCTTATTCGGGAAGCCGGAGGCGCTCTACGCACAGGCTCTCTTCGGGCAAAAGGGGGGAACGCTGGCGGTGCTGAGCCAGTACCGCTACCCGGACGGCCCCATGGTTTTCCTCGAGGGCAGCTGGGAGTACGCGGCGTTCGAGATGTCCTACCACGTGGCTTTCGAGGAAGCGGAGGTTCGGTACAGTAGCTCCGCTTCCCCCACGGTCAAGGTGCTACGAAAAGGGAAGGAACAGCCTGAATACCCGGAGATGCCTCCAGAGGATGGCTACCTGCGGGAATTGCGGTATTTCGTCGAGTGCGTCCGGGACGGTCGGGCGCCCGAGCGCGTGTCGCTCCCCAGCGTCCGCGAGACAATGGCCCTGGCGTTCGCGGAATTGGAGTCAATCCGGAAAGGAAACGTAGTTAGACCTGTTCCCTGAGGGATACTGCCGGGTGCTCGTGACCGCGTCTGGCTGGTCTGGCTCCGGAAAGCCCGAGCAGTTGGCCGTCGTCGTGGAACTGGGCCGCTTGGGATTG
>CAYXFI010000595.1:0-2179 GCA_964464205.1 uncultured Cytophagia bacterium | reverse complement strand
ATCGTCTGGGGATTCCCGAGGCGGAGAAGAAGTTTTTGGCCGGCGTCGGGGCTCAGTACGAGTCCGAAGTGGTCTACCACAGCCTCCAGGAAAACCTCAGGCGGCAGGGAGTGATCTTCCTGGACATGGACTCGGGTTTGCGCGAGTACCCCGACCTGGTGCGGGAGTATTTTGGCACCGTGGTGCCCGCTGGCGATAACAAGTTCGCGGCGCTCAACACCGCCGTCTGGAGCGGCGGCAGCTTCATCTACGTGCCTCCGGGTGTGAGCGTGGAGATCCCGCTGCAGGCTTACTTTCGGATCAACACAGCGGCGATGGGCCAGTTCGAGCGCACACTGATCATTACGGACGAGGGGAGCTTCGTCCACTACATCGAAGGTTGCACTGCCCCCATCTACTCCGAAGACTCACTGCACGCGGCTGTGGTCGAGATCATTGTGAAGCGCGGAGCGCGCGTGCGCTACACCACGATCCAGAACTGGTCGCAGAACGTGTACAATCTGGTCACCAAACGGGCCGTGGCTGAGGAAGAGGCCACGATGGAATGGGTGGACGGCAACATCGGCAGCAAAGTGACGATGAAGTACCCCGCAGTGATTCTCAAGGGGCGAGGCTCCCGGGCGGAGGTCCTCTCGATCGCTCTTGCGGGCAGGGGGCAGCAGATCGACGCTGGTTCCAAAGTGATCCACCTCGCGTCCGACACGTCGTCGAACGTGATCTCGAAGTCCATCAGCCACAGCGGCGGACGGAGCACCTACCGCGGCCTGGTGCAGGTGAAGCGGGGAGCGAGCCGGGTGAAAAACGCCGTCCGTTGCGACGCCCTCATCCTGGACGACCAGTCGCGCTCGGACACGTACCCCTACATCGACGTGCAGGAGCCGGACGCACAGTTGGGTCACGAGGCCACGGTCTCCCGAATCGGCGACGAACAGCTCTTTTACCTGATGAGCCGTGGGCTATCTGAGCCCGAAGCAATGGCATTGATCGTGCGAGGATTCATCGAGCCGATCGTGAAAGAACTCCCAATGGAATACGCGGTTGAGCTGAACCGTTTGATCGAACTGCAGATGGATGGCTCGGTCGGTTGATCGGGCTCTCGGACACAGGAGGACCGATGGTGGACGACCTGGCCAATTCTGGACGAACGGCAACGGAGGCGAGGGGACTCGACGCGGCGAAGACGATCCTTTCCGAATCCCAGGACAAAGCCTTCGAGCTGGCGCAAAAGCTTCCCTGGCCGGACCGCACGGTGGAGGAGTGGCGCTTCACTTCGTGGCGCAAGCTGGCGCCACCCGACTGGGACGGTGAAGAACCAGCGGCGCGGCCGGACGGCTACGTCCCGGAGCTTGACCCCGGCGACCTATCCCCCGGCGCAGAGAATCGCTTCGCCGAAGACGGCATTTCGGTTCTCGGCGCGTGGGCGGGAAACCGAGTCCGAGTTGCGCCGATCCTTGCGGAGGCTTCGTCCGAGCTAGAGAGCTGGTTGCGAGGATTGGTCGAAAAAGGGAAAGATCGCTTCGATGCCGTGGCTCTGGCCACGTTGCGCCGCGGCGTGTCCGTCGAAGTGGCCTCCGGCGAGGCGCTGGAGGCTCCACTGGTTCTGGTGAGGGAACACGGGGCGGGCCGATGGGACAGCACGCTCAGCCGGATCCGCCTGGGCGCGGGAAGCAAGGGTACGCTCATCGTGCTGGACCGACCCGCCGAGCATCCGGGGCTCAGCTACGGCGTCGATCTGGTCGAGATTGAACTGGAGGCTGAGGCTGGCTGGACGGTGGTGTTCCTGCAGGTTCTGCCGCCCGAAGCCCGGCGGCTCCAGCGCAGTCGGCTGCGCTTTGCTCCGCAGTCCAACGCCCACGTAGTGCGGCTGGATCTGGGGGGCGCGGTCGTGAAGGCTGAGACGGTCCTCCGCTTCGATGGCAAAGATGCCCGGGCGGTTTACCGGGGAGCGTTCCTGCTGAACGGATCGCAGCATTTGGAAGTCGATACGCTGCAGGACCACGCCACTCCGGGCGACCACAGCGATTTGTTGGTGAAAGGCGCCGTGGGGGAAGCGGCCAAAGCGGTCTACCGCGGCAGGATCTGGATCCGGAAAGGTGCCCAGCGATCCAACGCGTACCAGGCCAATCGGAATCTTCTGCTCAGCCGGGAAGCTCACGTTCACTCGATCCCGATGCTGGAC
>CAYXFI010000594.1:0-2179 GCA_964464205.1 uncultured Cytophagia bacterium | reverse complement strand
TGCTTGGACAGCGTTGACCGCAGCCTCCCTTTTTCTGCTTGCGCCCGCGGAACTGGCCCGTGGGCAACAGAGCTACCGCTGGCCCGTGACCCCGTTCGACGCCTCCCACTGGATCACCGGCACCTTTTGCGAGTACCGCGACACTGCCCCGGCGCCTCACTTCCACAACGGGGTGGACATCCCGAAAGCCGACGGGTCGCCCGTCTACGCGGTGGCCGACGGGGTAGTCACCGGCATGACACGAACAGGAAGCAACGCCTACGTTCGGGTCGGGAATTTCGCCTACGTCCACATCAAACCGGCCCCGAATCTGCGGGTGGGCTCGACCGTGAAAGCCTTCCAGACTGTGCTGGGGACCATTCTCACAGGCCAGGGACACTTGCACTTCATCGACGGAAAATACAATCACGAGATCAACCCTCTGCGGGCCAACGGCGGCCTGACCCCGTACCACGATCCGTGGCCTCCGCACATCGATTTCGTGCAGTTTCACCCGGATCGATCCCAGGAACCATTCAAAGGACGAAGGGTGACCGGAATGGTGGACCTGGTGGTGAAAGTGAGCGAATGGAACGGACCTGCGACCTCTCCGGTTTCGTGCCGCAACAACGGCTGCTACGAGATGGGGTTCAAGATACTCAGCGCCGATACGTCGACGACGCTGCTGAATAGCGGTGTTCGGTTTCGCTTCCAGGCCAAACCCAGCAACGACTACGTGCACAATGTGTTCCTGCGATCCCTGTCCAGTACCACCAGCCACGTGTACGTACCCACCAACTACGTGACACGAAATGCAGCCATCAACACAGCAGATCTCGGTCTGGGTGAGTTTCTGGTGCTCGTCTGGACGCGAGACACGCGCGGGAACGCCGACACTGTGCTCGTGCCATTCACCGTGGTGGAGCCCGACGATCAGCCGCCAGCTCCGCCGCGGATCCTTTTCGCCCGGGGCGACAGCGCCGGTTTCACGGTGGCGTGGGCTGCCCCGCCGGACTCCGACGTGGTCGGCTACCGTTTCTGGTACTCGTTCGGGGACGGTCAGTGGAAGCTCAAGCTGGACGAGACCACGCTCACGACGGACTGCACCGTAGTGCGGTTCCGGGCAAGTCTGCACAGGCCGCTCTACTTCCGCGTGGAGGCTGTCGACGACGCGCCCAATCCCAATATCAGCGCGCCCTCACCGGCCTACGGCATGCAGCAGGGCACAAGCCCGCTGCTGCTGGTGGACGCGTTCACGCCCGACACCCTTTCGGCGGGCATCCCGACGTACACCGACGAGGTGCTCCGGCGCGCGGCGGACCTTCTGCCTACACCGCTGGCCGAGCAGGGCTTCGACATGTGCCACGTTTCGGCCCTCGAGTCCGGAGCAGTGGAACTGGCGCACTACAGGGCAGCGATCTTCCTCTTCGGCGAATCACCCGATTCGACAGACCAGCCATTCTGCGCGGTTTTGCGCGACCGCCTGCGTCACTGGCTCGAAGAGGGAGGGCGAGCTCTCTTCACAGGTGCCCGCTTCGTCGGCCTGGCCGATACGGCGGCAACCCCGGGTGCTGATCCCGAAGCCACCGAATTTCTCGCCACCCATCTCGGCGTGCGCTGGGCCGGATCCAGACGGCCACAGGGATCGCTCCTGCCCACAGGGCCTTTCCGTCCTGACGCTGGGACCTCCGCTTTGAGCAGCGCCCCCTACTCGCCCCCCACGATAGACGTGCTCCGGCCGGTTGAGGGCTCCGCGGCAATCGTCACCTACGAGGACTCCAGCGTGGCCGGCGTCGCCCTTTTCGGGGAAAGCAGCGGCAACGACCGACCGCTGGTCACGGTGCTCGGCTTCCCCTTGGAGACGGTCGCGTCGGACGAGTTCGCGGCAGCTCTGATCGAATTCGCTCTCGGGCCGCAGTCCACGGGCGTAACCAGCTCGCACCGACGAAGACCGACGAGCTTCGCCCTCGCCCCCGCCTATCCGAATCCGTTCAACCAATCCACGTGCATGGCCGTGAGGCTTCCCCACAGGGGGCACTTGAGAGCCACGGTCTTCGACGTGCGTGGCCGCTTGGTCCAGACTCTGTGGGATGGGGTGTCAGGCCCAGGCGAGGTCCGCCTACGGTGGGCGGGTACGGACAATTCTCTTGATCCTGTGCCGACAGGTCTTTACATTTGCCGCGTTACATTCGGCAATCAG
>CAYXFI010000593.1:0-2185 GCA_964464205.1 uncultured Cytophagia bacterium | reverse complement strand
ATCGTGAGCAAGTGGAGAAAACGATTCTTCGAGGAGCGGATGGCCGGTTTGGAGGACAAACCAAGGCCGGGTCGCCCTCCGGCCTTTTCCCCCCAGCGTCGTGGTTCAGGTCAAAGCCCTGGCGTGTGAACTGCCTTCTCGACAAGGGATACCGTTCTCTCGTCTGAGCAGTCGAGACGTTGCCAGGGAGGCGGTGCGCCGCGGCATCGTAGCTCACATCAGCGGCTCGAGCGTTTGGCGCTGGCTGAACGAGGATGCGATCAAACCATGGCAGTACCGGAGCTGGATCTTTCCGCGGGATCCCAACTTTGAAGCGAAAGCCGCAAGGGTCTTGGACCTGTACCATGGGAGTTGGCAGGGAAGAGCCCTGGGGGACGATGAGTTTGTCCTGTGCGCCGATGAAAAAACGCGCATTCAGGTCAGGGCGCGAACGCATCCTGGTGTACCCCCGGGGCCGGGCAAGGTTCGTAGAGTCGAGCACGAATACGAACGGCGGGGATATGTCAACTACTTGGTTGCGTGGGATGTTCATCGGGCGAAGCTCTTCGGGCGCTGCGAGGCACGCACGGGAATAGCTTCCTTCGACCGTCTGGTCAGCGACGTGATGGAACAGGAACCGTATCGTTCCGCGAAACGAGTTTTCTGGGTGGTGGATAACGGTTCCTCCCATCGAGGACAAGCGGCCGTCAATCGGTTGCAAACGAAGTGGCCCAATCTGGTACTTGTTCACTTGCCCGTCCATGCTAGCTGGCTCAACCAGGTTGAGATCTACTTCTCCGTGCTCCAGCGGAAGGTACTGAGTCCCAACGAGAATACCTCTGCGGAGGCCCTGATAGACACCATCTACCAGTTCCAGTCCTGGTACGAGCAGAAGGCCAAACCTTTTGAATGGAAGTTCACCAACCGTGACCTGCAACTCTTGCTCCAACGGCTCCACGAACCCGGTTCCCGGTACGCATAGGCTGCCTAAGATACGTCACCGAATTTGCGAATCAGAGCACTAAGGTAGCGGGTGGGGAGCGGAGCCGACAGTGGTGTGCCGGTGGGATCGTGCTTGGAGTGGTGCAGGGGGAAGTGCCGTGCTCCGCCTTCTGTGCTTGAGAGGGACTGCCTCTGGACACGACTCCTGCGGACGGGCACTCAGGTTCTTACGTCCTTGAGTGCGCTTGCTGAAGCGACGAGATGTTCGCTCGTCAGGACCAAAGGTGGGTGATGGTCTATGCAGAAAGTGATCGCCTTTGTGTTGATGGCCACACTCGCACCGGTGAGTTTAGGCGCCAAACCCGCAAAGTATGTCAGGCTGGGGGTCAGTATTTCTTCGTTTCGCATGGAGGAAGAAAAAAGTAGGCCAGGTGCTTGCTTTGGGCTGGGCAGCGAATACCATCCACTTCGCTCTTTCAGGGGCTTCCTCGCATTTGAATTACTGTACGTGCGTAAACGGCTAGATCTGCAAGATAGAACCTGGCCGACCACCACAGAGCCGCTTCTTTCTGATGTTAACGTTGGAGATATTTATGTCGACATATCATATCTCGAGATGCCCGTTTCGGTCGGATATTCGCTGCCGTTGGGCAAGCGCACGGCTCACCTGCAGATACTGCTTGGTTTCTCTGTGTCTGCACCAATCAAGAGTCACACGAGCCGAGAAATCCATCGCACGATAGTTCTCCCCCACGAAGAGAAGAAAAGATATCGCTATGATTATGGGAAGTGGGAGGAAATGAGCACCACCCCGGCTTTGAACGTGCACTACGGCGTCCGGGTCGCAATTGAATCCGTTGGCCTGGATGTTTCCTACGCAAGAGCCCTGAACAATACCGAAGGATTTACGGATATCGCCATAAGCGACAAACTAGATTGCTTCTACATTTGCCTCTCTCATCGATTCTGAGTCACCGTAGCCGCTTTTGGAGGCCGGGAAGGGAGGTTGACACCCAAGCAGGAGGCTTGACCGCTCTCGCGCTGACCCATCTCGGTCGGGACAGGCTCAAGCGTCGCGGGCTGTTCTCCCGGCTGGCGGGGATTTTCGGGGGGCAGGGTGGGCAATCCGAGCTGAGCCTGGTCTCGGAGGCCCACGGCACTTCGCGGACCGAGTACGTCAGTTTGCAACTGGACATTCACCAACTTGCCCCCGGCGAATACGACCTGACGGTGCGCGTGGAGGACCTCGAGGCCGGGCAGTCGG
>CAYXFI010000592.1:0-2187 GCA_964464205.1 uncultured Cytophagia bacterium | reverse complement strand
GTCAGTGGTGAACTCCTTCACACTCCGCCTCACCTGCTTCCGCAAGTGCGCCGCCTCGTGGCAGCGGGGCCGCTGATCTAGCGTCGGGCTAATTTAGACCATCCGGAAGACAATCACAACAACGGGGCCCGGGTGGGGTTTCCCAGCTTTCGGCGGGGTCGCTTGCGCACACCTCCAGCCCACTGCGTGGCAAGGGAGTGGACTGCCGCGATCTCGCCGTCGGTCGGCTGACGGGAGGTCTGAAGCATCCTTCTCGCCGTTGGACTCCGGGTCTGCGGATTCTTCACCGTTTGCAAATGCAGCCCATCTTTGCTACTTTGAATTGCAGCGCGACGAGAGAACGTGAACACAGAGTGAGCCGGAAGGCCGTGGCCGAGCGAGAACCGACCGATTTCCACGCGCAGATTGCTGTGCCAGCGCCCGTGGATCACCCGTTCACCTACCGGGTGCCGGGGGAGTTCCGGGATCGGATCCAGGTGGGCCAGCGGGTCCTGGTGCCCTTTGGCCGGCGTCGGCTCACGGGCTTCGTGGTCGCGCTGGGGGGTGCCCCCGAGGTCGAGCCGGACAAGGTCAAGGACGTGATCGACGTACTGGACGACCGGCCCAGTCTCACGGCCGATCTCGTGGAGCTGTGCCTTTGGATGCGGGACTACTACCTGTGTACACTCGGTGAGGCCATGGCCGCTGCTTTGCCGGCGGGCATGGTGTTTCACACCAGGGTCACCATCGATCTGCTTCGCCGCCCCGAACCTCAGGAATTGGAGGAGCTCCGGAGCCGGGCTCCGCTGCAGGCCAGGGTGCTGGAAGCGATTCTGAACGGAGGGGTGCGTTCCGTTGGCACTTTGGCGAGGAAGCTGCGTGGGCAGAGCGTCTACTCAGCCGTCTGGCGTCTGGCGGAGAGGGGCTACCTGCGCGCGACGGTGCAGTTTGCGCAGAAGGGGGCTCGTCCCCGGACGGAACGGATGGTGAGACTTCATCCTAATCTGAGGAAAGATGGACGGCTGGGCGAGCTGATCCGTTCGATCGAGAGACGCGCGCCGAAGCAGGCGGAGGTCCTGTCCGTGCTCGGGGAGCAGGAAGGGGCGATCGCCGTCCGCACCCTGCTCGGCTACGCTCACACCACCACGCAGACCCTGAACGCGATGGCGGAGAAAGGCTGGATCAAGTTCGAACGACAGGAAAGACCGCGCGATCCCTACGCAAATCTACCAATTGAGCCACCACCCGAGCTGGAATTGACCCCGGAGCAGGAGGAAGCCGTAAGCGCCATCGGCGCGGCGATCGAAAGGGAAGAATACGCCACGTTTCTCGTGCACGGCGTGACGGGCAGCGGGAAGACCCAGGTCTACATCGAAGCCCTGAAGCTCGCGCGAGCCAGAGGGAAGACGGCCATCGTGCTCGTGCCGGAGATCGCCCTGACGCCGCAGATGGTGCGGCGTTTCCGTTCCCACTTCGGCGATCAGATCGCGGTGCTGCACAGTCGCCTCTCGCTGGGCGAGCGTTTCGACGCGTGGCAGATGCTGCGCAACGGGAAGAAGACCATCGCCCTGGGTCCCCGCTCGGCCCTGTTCGCGCCGCTGGAGAATCTCGGTCTCATTGTGGTGGACGAGGAGCCCGAGCCGAGCTACAAGCAGACGGAAACCCCGCCTCGCTACCACGCTCGCGACGTGGCGATCATGCGGGGATACATCAACAAAGCGGTTGTGGTGCTCGGCTCCGCGACCCCGTCGGTGGAGAGCTACTACAACGCGAAGGTGGGCAAGTACCGGCTCCTGGAGATGAAGCGCCGGATCGACGAGATCCCCATGCCGCACGTGGAGCTGGTCAACATGACGCGCGAGCCCCGGCCGGGTGGTCGGCAGATGCCCATCTTCTCTCGCCTGCTGAAGGAGAAGATCGAGGAAAAGCTACAGGTCGGGGAACAGATCATCCTCCTGCAGAATCGTCGTGGCTACGCTCCGCTGCTCGTGTGCCGCGACTGCGGGTACGTGGAGCAGTGCCGCAACTGCCACATTTCCCTCACGTACCACGCCTCCGGCCACCGCCTGCGCTGCCATTACTGTAGCTACTCCAAGACGGCCCCCGAGACCTGTCCCAAATGCGGCGGTGTGAACATGGTCTACAAGGGGCGGGGGACGGAACGGGTGGAGGAGGAGCTCCGCACGCTCTTCCCCCACGCGCGGGTAG
>CAYXFI010000591.1:0-2193 GCA_964464205.1 uncultured Cytophagia bacterium | reverse complement strand
CCCAGCGATGCAAGCATCCACCGTCCCGACAGTGTCACGGTGCCCGCTACAAAAGCGATCACCAAGAATGCACCCAGGTCAAGATGGAAGGCTGGCCGAACAGCCCCAGATTCCTCGGGCCCCTGTCCTACGACGGCCGTGTGGGCGAACTCACTCAAGTGACCTTCTTTCCCGCAAGCTTATCAAGCAAGTACTGCACTCTCAGATTCGCACACGCGTTTTGATAGAAGAAGCCGGGTTCGAACTGCCAACGCTCCCCGTCATATCGGTACCTACCCGTCGCCTCTGTGCTTGCGCTAGGAGTGGCTCCAAATACGGGGTGGAGTTCGTTGACCAAGTATTCCCTGCTGCCTTGTTTTCGAACCTCAAAGAAATCAATGCTCATACTCCGGAAGTGGCCCCGCTCTGTCAATTCCCGCGTGAGATCGAGAAGGCGTGGATCCGGCCGCGCCCATTCCACCTGTCCGGAGCCACTAGCAAAATCGCCAACCTTCCTCTTGAGACGACAGAAATACGAGTCCCCCACTCTGACCATCCGCCACTCGCGGTCGTGTTCCACGTATTCTTGCAGCACAACCGACCCCCACTGCCTGTCTCTTGGGTCACCCCTTTTCGTGAGTAAGCCTCGGCTGAACGCTCGTCGCACCATCCTCCGAGCTTCTCTCACAGATTGCAGGATGGTCACCCCATTGGCACTGGAACCAAAGTCGCATTTTAGCACGACGGGATACTGGCATCTCTCCACAAAGTCCAACGCCTGCCCGGCATCGAAGAAGACCCATGTCCTGGGATGGGCGAAACCGTGTGCCTCCAGCCAATCCCGGGTGCGACGCTTGCTTTCGTAAAGCCACAGTTCATCATGGGTGGGAAACACCAGCATGCCCAACTCTTTTTCCAGTATTCTCACTCGTTCTACGCACAGGTCCCTCCAGATTGAAAGGGCTGGAGAAGGCCAAGCAAGAAACGCAGAACACTGTGACTCCCGAATCTGGTGGATCCAGTCCGTGGCCGTCAGATCGACGACCGTATACGGGACCCCCATTTCCTCGCACGCCGCCACGTAGTATAGGTGATGGTAGGAGAACTCCCATAGAATCCCTATTCTCACACCCTCCGTACTCGGGAGCGCACGCGACGTCTTCTCAGCTACCAGGGCAGTCATGGATTGTCGCCAGACCTCGCGATCGTATTCCAAGACATTGACGTGGCGTCGGAGAAAGCCCTTGATTCCGGCGGGCACATACTCCTGGAGCTTACTAAGTACAGAAACCCACGATCTCGATGCCATTAGGTCCTACACCCCAAGAAAGCAAACCTTAGCTGCCTTGAATTCGCGACCCAAGACGCGTTAGCAGATACCCAATGAACACCGCACGTCTTAGGTTCTCGTCGCTTTCTATGAAGCGTCCGAGATTGACTGGCAAATCCAGCGAGCCGAGTGTCTCCAAGGCTTCCCGGCACACACGGCTCTTGAGGACAGTCTCTAGTTCTTTCGATTCCCCCCTACCTCGGCCCGTGTACCGACGCAGGTGGTAGCGCGCCCGAGCCGATAGCAGATTCACTAGCACCGAGCGGACTTCCCGCCCAGAGGCAGGTGCATTCAGAGGGTAGCCGTAGGTAGACGGTATTCGCGCCAGTTCGGGAGCAAGGGCTGCAATGAGCCGCGACTCGAATTCGCCCCCGCAGCCTATGTGGTCGGTCGCGGCCAGAGCCCATTCCGTAGTGCGCCAATCGGCGAAGGGCAAAACAAAGAAGGCGAGTTGATTTTCGGCTGAGGTCTTTGCCGCGGCTCCATAGCGCAGCCACACATCTCGATAATAGCGCCTCGCATCTCTCAATGTAATCTTCTTGGAAAACTCAACCTGAAGCAGTGAAGCATACTTCCTCAAGAGCCGCTGGCAGAATTCCTTCACATCCCGTCGCCGGGTATCCAGGGCACCAATAGACTCGGGCCCCAGCACATACGAATCCAACCACCCATTCAGGGGCATCCACCCACGATAGCTCTCACGGTTGCGAAACAGCTCTCCGCCGAGCCCACTCAGCTCGAAGCGGCGCAAACGATACACGGTGAGGCGTTTGGCTCGGGTGTGCACGTCGTCGTAGCTTCCCATGCTTCGGTTCGTACGGCCGTCGTAGAAGAACAGAGAATCGTCGAGCCCCCGTTCGATCTCTTCTGAAGACTTGCGCACG
>CAYXFI010000590.1:0-2193 GCA_964464205.1 uncultured Cytophagia bacterium | reverse complement strand
ATTTCGGTGCAGACTGATCACGGACCGGCTCGGGACTGTCACTCCACCGTCACGCTCTTGGCCAGATTCCTCGGCTGGTCCACGTTGCACCCGCGCAGCACTGCAATGTGGTAAGCCAGCAGTTGCAGGGGGATGATGGAAACGATGGGATTGAGGAAGTGCGGCGTCTCGGGCACGTAGAGCACGTGGTCCACGTGCTTGGTGATCTCTTCGTCCCCTTCGGTAGCCACGGCGATCACGCGGCCGCGGCGGGCCTTGACCTCTTTGATGTTGCTGATGATCTTCTCGTACGTAGCATCGCGGGTGGCGATGAACACCACCGGCATGTTCTCATCGATGAGCGCGATGGGCCCGTGTTTCATCTCCGCGGCCGGGTATCCCTCGGCGTGGATGTAGCTAATCTCTTTCAACTTGAGTGCTCCTTCGAGTGCCACAGGGAAGTTGTAGCCGCGTCCCAGGTAGAGGAAGTTGCGCGCGTCCTGGTAGAGCTCAGCAATCTCCAGCACCTGCTCGCTCGTTTCCAGAGCGCGCTGGACCTTCTCCGGAAGGGCCAGGAGCTCGGCGACCATTTCGCGGCCCTGGGCAGCCGAGAGAGAACGCATCCGTCCCAGGAGTAGCGAGAGGAGCGTCAAAACGGTCACCTGACTGGTGAATGCTTTCGTTGACGCTACGCCGATCTCGGGTCCAGCGTGAAGATAGACGCCAGCGTCGGTCTCGCGCGCGATCGAGGACCCAACCACGTTGCAGATGCCGAAGACCTTGGCGCCCTTGCGTTTGGCCTCGCGGACAGCCGCCAGGGTATCGGCCGTCTCGCCGCTCTGGCTGATGGCCCACACCACCGTGTCCCGGTCGATCACCGGGTCCCGGTAGCGGAATTCCGAGGCGTATTCCACCTCCACGGGGGTCCGCACGAACTCTTCGATCAGATACTCGCCAATCAGGGCCGCGTGCCAGGATGTGCCGCAGGCCGTGATCAGCATCCGGCGTGCGTACAGCAGGGAGGGTATCTCGTGCTGGATGCCGCCGAGCACCGCCGTGCCCTCCTCGGGAAGCAGTCGGCCGCGCATCGAGTCGCGAATGGTGGTTGGCTGCTCCATGATCTCTTTGAGCATGAAATGCGGATAGCCGCCTTTCTCGATGCGCTCCAGGTCGAGGCCCAGTTCCACCGTCTTCTTTTCGACCGTCTCGTCCCGCAGGGTTTTGACCGTCAGGCCGCTGCGGCGAATGTTGGCCACCTCGCCGTCATCGAGGTACATCACCCGCTGGGTGTAGGGCACCAGGGCGCTCGGGTCGGAGGCGACGAAATACTCCCCTTCGCCCAGGCCGATCACCAGGGGACTGCCTTTCCGGGCGACCACCAGCAGATCTGGCTCGCGCCGGGAAACCACGGCGATCCCGTAGGTCCCCTGCACCTGCAGCAGCGCGGCCCGCACCGCTTCGTCCAGGTCCCCGTCCTCGCCGTAGTATTCCTCGATCAGATGGGCCAGCGCTTCGGTGTCTGTGTCGGTCACGAAGCGGTGCCCTTTGGCCTGGAGTTCCGTCTTCAGCGCGGCGTAGTTCTCGACGATTCCGTTGTGGATGACCGCGATTTCGCCGGCGCAGTCGATGTGGGGATGCGCGTTCTGATCGTTCGGCTCGCCGTGCGTGGCCCAGCGAGTGTGTCCAATTCCGAGCGTACCCTCGAGTCCGAGGCCTTCCAGGTGGGACGCAAGCTCGCTGATCTTGCCCGCCCTCTTCTCCACGAGCACGCGACCTTCGGCCACCAGGGCGATCCCGGCCGAGTCGTAGCCCCGGTACTCCAATCGCCGAAGGCCGTCCAGCAGAACGGGCACGGCCTGCCGCTCACCGATGTACGCCACAATTCCGCACATCCTCAACCTCCCTCACCGATGAGGAATGCACACGCCGAAGTCCCCAGCGCAACTCCCCGGTACGGACAATTCCGCGGCCCGACTCCACGACGCAACCGCTCCACCGGCTAGCTGGTGAAACACGCCGCCGCGGCGTTGAACTGGCGCCTCGTTTCTGGGTTGGTCCCGCAGCGCCACCTTTCAGCGGGACCTCTGGGCAAGCCGGCCCGAAGTCGAAACCGAGTGGCGAGCAAAGTGTTGCGCTACAACCGAGTCCACCACGGGGAGGAACACCCGCCACGTTCACCCCTCGGGCGACCGAATTCTCGCTCAACGAGACGGG
>CAYXFI010000589.1:0-2198 GCA_964464205.1 uncultured Cytophagia bacterium | reverse complement strand
TCCGGAAAATACCTCATCAGGCAGCAAAGGCGACTGTGCTCTCCCCTCAAGGTAGCCACAAAGACGTCAACGTTCGGCCTTTCCACGTTCATTCCACCAGTCCGATCGGGTCACCCGTTCTCTGGGCGGGTCTGAAACCCGCCGCCGCTTGCCCCGCAAAGTGCCCCTCGTGCCCCAGGGGCGACAGGCAGCGAACCCGCGATCTCACGCCTCTCTTTCTACCCGGTTCCGCAGCACACCGATGTGCTCGATTTCCGCCTCCACCACGTCGCCGGGATTCAGCGGAGAGGTGCCCGCCGGTGTGCCGGTGCAGATCACGTCACCCGGGTGCAGCGTGGCCCACTGGCTGATGAAAGAGATCACTGCTGGGATGTCGTAGACCATCTCGGAGGTGCGCGCCCGCTGGCGGACCGTACCGTTCACCCTCAGCTCCATCAGGAGGTCCGGCGGCTCGCCCACGGCTTCGCGTGGGATCACGTACGGGCCCAGCGGGCAAAAGGTGTCGAAACTCTTGGACCGGAGCCAAGGCCAGCGACGCTCGAAGTCCCGGAGTTGCAGGTCGCGGGCGGTCACGTCGTTCACGATGGTGTACCCCGCCACGTGCTCCCACACCTGATCCCGCGGTATCCGGCGACCCTGCTTCCCAATGATCACAGCCAGCTCAATTTCGTGCTCCACCGAACCCACGTCAGGAGGCAAAACGATGGTCCCTCCGTGCGGCAACAGGGCGCTGGGCAGCTTCGCGAACACAATCGGCTCCTCCGGCACCTTAGCACCCCACTCCTCCGCGTGCTCGCGGTAGTTCCTGCCCAAACACAGGATCTTTTGCGGACGGGCGACGGGCACGTCGATCCGGTAGCCCGGCTGCAGGCGGAATTCGTTCAACACGCCGCGCCGCTCCAGGGCGTTCATCACCTCTCCGAAAGAGGCTAGTTCGAAGAATCCAAGCTCGATCATCACCTGCAGGAATTGCAAGGAGGGACCCTGACCCCGGGCAGCTACGTTCTTGTACGCTTCCCAGGCCAGCGTGAAGTCGTAGGTCTCACCGTCCCAGACAACGCCAATACCGGACTCTCCTTCACCGCGCCGATAGGAGAACACCCTCACCGACATTCCTTCCCTCCGCCGTGGATTCCAGTTGGAGCCATTTTAGCAAAAGGGGTGCGAATACGCAAGGCGGTTTTCGGCTTGGCAAAGATCCACTTGCCAGGGCCAATGCTAGGCAGGGTCCATGACTCTCGAGGGAGTAGGCCTGAGTAGACTCCCCCACGAGGCTCGTGGAAAAACGACCGATCACTATCGAGACACGGAGAGCACAGAGGATTCCACACAGACACGTGAGAAGCTCTGCGTGGCCGATGCTGCCTAACTGGCTCTACTACCTCCGTTTCCGTCTGACTGTGCGGAGAGGCGAAAAACGCATTTTCACCGCAGGGCCGCAGAAGTCGCAGGGACCTTCGCGCAGAGCCCTCCGCCGCGAAAAGAAGCGCGTCCGACTGGTGCCTCGGAAGAGAGACTTTCCGCTTTCCGGCTTGATTGCTTGGTATCCCGCAGTACCCAGCGACCGAAAGCTCGGGCGCAAATGGTGCGGGGTCCGACAACTCCCCCTGACCGCCGAAGTTCATTCTTGCGGTCGCGGGAGGGCCGCGTCCTTCCCCTGTGGTTCGGACCGGGTTGTGGTTTCCGCGTGCGCGCCGGTTGCGCCTCTGTCTCATCTGGTGTCGTTGGGCACTGCGCGCTCTGCGCCGCCGCGGTTCGTTGCAAGTCCACGAGGACGGTCCGGCCGAAAACCGTCCGCAGACTCCAGGCTCAGAATGCCAATCTGACGTAGCAGGACTAACTCGTGCATAGCTTGAGCCACTAGACCGGACGGGGCTGAGCCAAAAGAGAACGGACACGCAATCGCGTCCCAGGCTGGGTGCCCCGAATGGGAGATTTGCGTTCTGGGGTGCTACTAACTTTATCGCCCGGTCCGTTCATTCTGTGATTTCTCTGTGAGCTCGGTGCCTCTGTGGTTTTCCGAGGACTGTCTCTTCTCACTCTCGCCAGTCAGACCGCACCAGCTCCCTTTTGACGTGGGGGCCCGGTTGGCCAAAAGCGAGTAAGCTGCCCCCGCAAGGGTGAGAGACGCGTTGTCCAATCTCCAGAGATTCCACCGAAAATCCTCCATTGTTTGACGTAAGTCGTTGGGATTTGAA
>CAYXFI010000588.1:0-2205 GCA_964464205.1 uncultured Cytophagia bacterium | reverse complement strand
TCATGAACGAAGAGTTGGGTTACCATCAGGAAGGAGTGGAAGAGGAAGTCGCGGGGGAAGGCTCGCTGGAGTGGAGCGAGCGTAGCGAGCGGAGTGCGTTGGGCATGGATGAATGACTGGAGGTGAGAGTCCTTTATGGAGCCTGTTGGAGGCAACCATGAGCCGGAGGCAACTGCACGAGGACGAAGCTGGCTTTGCACAGTGGAGACCTTTCCCGCGAGGGCGTGTGGGATGGAAGCCCGAGGCGAACCGCAGCACCGAACGCAAGTGAAGCCCCGTAAGGCCGGCCTATCTGGGCAAGCGTGCTTCGCAACGCGACGCCCGATATCCAACCGTGGTAGGGACGGTATTGGGGACGGAGGCGGCGGGAAGTTGTTCATCCTTACCCCAAGAGATCTCTCCTGGTCCGCTTTGCGGTAGAGCCCAAGGAGGCAACGACGCGGGCTCGAAGCCGGGAGAGAAGTCGGATCACCCCATAGTAGCGAGGAAGCCGGTGAAAGCCGGTCGAGCGAAGGAGGTGATGGGTTGAGAAGCATGAGATCACGTCAATTGACCTTCGCGTTCGCCGACAGCCCGCCAGGGGGCAAGGGAGCACGCCCGCCGGACGCATCCGACGGGAAGGCTTTCCTGCTGCACATAGCGAAGGACAAGCCCACGAGCGATCTCAGCGCCCCGGCGGCCGATACGGATCGACTGTTGGAACAAGCAGCGTCGGCGTCGAACTTGGCGCTGGCGCTGCTGAACGTGGCACGCAACAAAGGTGCCCCGGGTGTGGACGGATGCAGCGTGGACGAGGTGGTCGGGGCTGCCCGATCACTTCTGCCCCGGTTACAGCGTGCGTTGCTGGAGGGGACGTACCAGCCTGGAGACATCCGACGGGTTTGGATTCCCAAGCCCGGGGGAGGTCAACGCGGCCTGGGCATTCCCAACGTGATCGACCGGTGGGTTCAGCAGGCCGTGCTCCAGGTTTTGGAGCCGATCTTCGAACCGACCTTTCACGACAGCAGCCACGGGTTTCGTCCCTCGCGTGGGGCGCACACGGCGATCGCCCAAGCGAAGGCGTACGTCGGCGAAGGACACGAGGTGGTGGTCGATCTCGACCTCTCGAAATTCTTCGATCGCGTCCATCACCAGCGGCTCCTCAGCCGGCTGGCCCAACGGATCGCGGACCCTCGGATCCTGAACCTGATCCGCCAGATGCTCAAGGCGAATGTCGTGATGCCGGACGGCACGCGGGTGTCCACCGACGAGGGGACACCCCAAGGCGGCCCTCTGTCCCCGATACTTTCCAATGTCGTGCTCGACGAGTTCGACTGGGAGCTCGGGCGACGGGGGCTCCGTTTTGTGCGCTACGCCGATGATTGTAACATCTTCGTGCGAAGCCTACGGGCCGGTCAGCGGGTGATGGCCTCGATTCGTCGTTTTCTCCAGCGTCGCTTGCGACTTCTGGTAAACGAGGAGAAGAGCAAGGTCGCCCGTCCCGAGGAGATTCACTTCCTGGGATTCCGCTTGCGGAAGGCCCCGGAGGGGAAGGTGGAGGTTCACATCTCGGCGCGCACCAAGCAACGGCTGGATGCCCGGATTCGGGAGCTAACGCCCCGGAACTGGGGCCAATCGCTGGCGACGTGCATCGCCCAGACGAACCGATACCTGAAAGGCTGGATTGCCTACTTCCGGATTTGTACGGAGGAAAGCGAGCTGCTTTTCCACCGATTCGACGCCCACATCCGGCGACGGCTGCGGGCGATCATCGTCCGGCAAAAGAAACGATCCCGCCATCTCTACCGGCATCTGTTGCGTTGCGACGTGAGCGCGGGTGCGGCGGCCCAGACGGCTTATTGCCGTCGTGGCGTCTGGTATCAGAGCAATACGCGTGGCATGACGGCGGCCTACCGAAACGCTTGGTTTCACGAGCGTTTGGTGTCGCTGAAGACCACGTGGCATCAACTGAACCAGCCACCCACGCTGGCCTCTGGTCAAGCCTTGTTGTTTGAACTGTGAGATACCGACCCAAAGAGCCGGATGTGTGGCCCACAAGTCCGGTTCCGTGAGAGGCCCGGGGGAGCAATCCCCCGGGCCTACTCGACACGGAAGCGAGCCTTCCCCCGCGACGCGGCCGCCGGAGGGGGCGGCTGAGTCCGAAGGCGTGACGGAAGGGGCAACCCCTTCGGCAGAGGGCGACCCGAGGGAGGTTCCCGCATCGGC
>CAYXFI010000587.1:0-2209 GCA_964464205.1 uncultured Cytophagia bacterium | reverse complement strand
GTGCGCTCACGGTGCTCTTGTACACGCGGTAGCCCTCGAAGGGCTGCGGACTGTTGTCGCCGCGGTAGGGATCGTGGTAGGTTTCCGGATTCACGTCGCCGGGGAGCGGCTTCCAGATCAGCCTCACCTGGTGATTGCCCACTTCTACTCGCAGGGGAGGTTTGGGCGGCGGGAAGGGTACCCGGTACCGGCGGTCTCGCAGGAACTCCAGGTACTCGGCGTTCTTCATCATGTCGTCGAAGCCGAAGCCGAATACCTCGGCCACCTCCACGTGGAGTGTGTCACCCACTTCCAGGCGCTCCACTGGCCCGAAGGCCACGGAAATGTGGGCGCGCTCGGCATCCGGCCGGTTCTGCATGATCTCCCCGCTCGCCATCCCCAGTCGGTACCGAACCGGATCCCGGCCCCAGCCGCCGAGGTCTTCGTGGTTGTACCACTTGAACGTCCACTTCAGGTCGCCGTCGGTTGGCCACAGGATCTTGATACCGATGGGACTGATGGCGGTACCGTCGTTTCCGCCCGGGGCGTCCTCGCCCACGGCCATCCGCTTGTCCGGGAAGAACAGGGTGTACTCGTCGATGAAGTTGTCCGCCACGTCGTTGTTGCCGATCTCTCCGTGCAGCCAAAAACCGAAGTACACCTGCTCCAGCGGGTACTTGGTGGGGATGATGTCGTAGTTGAGCACGATGAACTCGTCCAGCGGAGGCGAACTCCACGCGTAGCTGCGCTGGATGACGTCCAGGTACATTGGGACGTGGTCCGGCACATTGAGGATGTGATAGTCGCTGTACCGGCACACGAAATCCTGGTCCGACACGGCCACGTAACCCGGCCAGTAGGGGATGTCCACGGTGTCGCCCTTGGTAACCACCCACACGGTGTCCCAGGGCTCAGCGCTGGGGTAGAACTCCTCCGGCGTGAAATGCGTCCGGGTCACCGACACGAGCGTGTCTCCGTTGACGATCGCCCCGACCCAGATACCGCCCTGGTAGATGTGCTCCTCGTTGCTACCGGCCGGCATTTCGCAGTACAGCAGCCCAGGGTAATTCACCTGCTGCTTGTGGTCGTCCAGCGTGCCGATGTTCGTGATGAGTTGGCGCACTTTTCCCACGTTGTGCAGCTTCCAGTCGAGCGTGGCAAACTGCGCCCACGCTGGGCTAGTGAGGATCAACAGCAGCAGCACCGCGAGGCACACGACCTGTGCCCTTGCCCCGCGGCCCCGTCGGCTTGTCCGCGCAAGCCGTCTCATTTGATCACCACGAACTTTCCCACCTGGACCTGACCGGTGCGCAGATCCTTCACGGTGTAGAGGTAGATCCCGCTCGAAATCGCCTGGCCCACGTGCGAGGTCAGATTCCAGTCCTCGTAGCCGCGCGTCGGATCGTCGTGCTGAATCGTAGCGATCCAATCCCCAGCCAGGGTGTAGATTTTGATCTCACAGCGCGGCGGTAGGTTGATGAACTGAATGCGCCGGTCCTGCTCCATCCAGCGCTCGCGCGTGGGATCGGGTCTTTCCCAGGGCGGATTGTACTCGTGGTACGCAATGTCTCCCCGGTAGGGATTGGGGACCACGGCCACCTGGCCGACCGTACTGGGCGGCTCCGTGCCCGGAACGGCCTTCACGGCGTTGGCGTTGAGACTGGACTCGAGCGACGGGAAGTCCGACACCGTGTCCGGCTTGCTGAAAGCCGTGACGGAGTAGTAGTACTCCAGATTGTTCAGGAGCCCCCGGTCCACGTATTCCCGCTTCAGTCCGGTCTCGTACCCGATGCCATCGCCTTTGATGTCGTACTCGGCCAGCAGCGTCCAGGGTCCGGTGGCCGAAACCGTGCTCTTGTACACCCGGTAGCCCTCGAACGGCTGGGGATCTTTGTCCGCCCGGTAGGGGTCGGTGTAAGTCTCGGGATTCGCGTCTCCCTGCATGGGCTCCCAACGGAGCACCACCTCGTGGTTGCGGGTCTCCACCCGAAGCGGTGGGGCCGGCGGTGGCGATGGAACGTGGAAATCGTTGGATACCAACCAGTCCAGCCGGTCCGCGTTCCGCAGCAGCCCCTCCAGCCCCTCGCCCAGGATTTCGCCCACCATGAAGCTCAGGGTGTCGCCCGGATCGAGGTCGAAGGGGCCGAAAGAGATGAAGAACTGCGAACCGACCGGGTTGCGTTGATTGGCCATGATCGTGCCTTTGGCCATCGCCGCGTAGCGATCGGGG
>CAYXFI010000586.1:0-2228 GCA_964464205.1 uncultured Cytophagia bacterium | reverse complement strand
ACTCTCGCAAAGACGCAAAGGCGCAAAGCCCCACCACCCACCCCGGAGAAGAGAGAAAAGTACTCGATGAGGCGTCGGGAAAACCTGGTCGGGTCTCCCGCCGCCTTGCATACTTGGGCAGCCCTTGGCGTCTTGGCGCCTTAGCGAGAGGTCACAATTTTCTGCGGCTCTGCGCCTCTGCGCGAGGCAACTCGACTCTCGCAAAGCCCCAGAGGTGCAAAGCCGCCCAGCTCTCAGGCCGACAGGTCGATGTGGCGAATCGACAACTTCGACAGGTCGATTTCCCCGAGGCCCCGAGCGTGCGCTTCCACCAGGTAGTCCAGGTCCTTCGGCTGAAGACCGAACCAGGTCGTGGCGTAGGCGTCCGCCGCGACGCGATCTACACCGGCCACCACCGTCCTCAGCGTCCGCACGTCGCGCAAGTTTCCTCCCTGCGGTCCGTTGGCCACCAGGATGCGGTAACCGTCGACGATCGTCAACTTGGGTTTGACCACGGTGTTCAGGTCAACGATCTTCACTGGGAAGCGATTGTGAATGCGCCCGCGGTCGCCACCGATGATTCCCATGATGTTCTTCAGGCCGATGGTCAGTCGAGCCAGCGAGTGATGCTTGGCGATGGGCACGTTGATGAGCACGTCAGCTTCGAGGGCGTCCTTGTAGAACGGCCACGATTTGACCTCCACTCCCTCGGGGATGCGAACGGTGCGGAATTTGCGCTCGTGAATGTAGAAGACGTCAGCGCCAGCGGCCTTCGCGGCTTTGGCGATGCCGCTGCGCAGGTAGCAGCGTCGCGCGCGATTGCACGTGTTGTCGAACACCAGCACCTTCTTGGCCCCGGCTTCCAGGCAGAGGCGAACCACCTCGGCCACGGCGTCTGGATTGGTGTTGGCCGCCTGCTGCGGTAGCCGGTCCCAGCCGATGTTCGGTTTGACGACCACCACGTCGCCACGGGAGACGAACCGGCCCATCCCGCCCAGGGCTTGCACCGCTGCCCGCACCAAGTCGGCCGGGTCTCCATTCTTGGCGACCGCAAGATCAGGTGGAGCTTGCGTCTCCGGCAGCAGCCGCGCGAGGGCGGACTGGGGCGCGAGGGCCGATGCTGCGGCCAGGCCCCCCACGCGTTTCAGGAACTCACGTCGTTCCATACTGAACTCACCTTCCCGGGTTGGTTGTGCTAGTTGCTTTGAATCTGCCTACGGTGAGCCATGTGAACACGCGAAAAGGTGGAATCTTCACAGGGAAAATGCAAGGGGTAATTGCGCGTGGGGATTCGCCACCTCTTCCGAATCGAAGCCAGCTCACGTCAAGGCAACTGCTCCGCGGGCCAAAGTGGGCCACGAATGCACGCAGATAAACGCTGATTTCTCTCTCCCTGCCGGCTGCACGGGTACCGAGAGTGAGGTCTTCGTCCGCATCGCGTCCCCTTGGGCATCAGAGGGTTGTGACGAACATCCAGGCCTCCCCGGAAAGGTCCGGTGATTGCGCCGGCGTTCCACACTCCGGCCGGTCCCACGTGCAGGGTCAGCCACCTGGGGCCGCCGTACCACTTGCGTTCAGGTATGCGACCGGGGGGTGCCTCAAGCTGCGGGAGCTGCCAGCAGTCCCCGGTGTTAGTGAATACGCAGCCTGCCGTGAGCGAGGATGGGAGCGACAACCCCGAAAGGGAAAACGCACCGAAAGATGTAGGTTACGGTTGCTGATTCCCTTCTCTTTGGGTAAATTCAGGGTGATCCCTCGTGCGGTCACAGCGACGGACAATGCGGGGCGGGAGCGGAGACGGAACGCCGTCCTGCACGGCGGAACGGCGGGATCTCCCGAGTATCGCGCGGCTCACGGGGTACCGACTATATGCCCAGCAGCCACTCCAAACGGTTTGTGGGAGGGTAGGCTGTCACCGCGAAGACACGAAGGACGCGAAGACTCTACTACGGTAGGAACCGGTGCTGAGTAGCGCTGTTCTCAGGGACACAAAAGAGACGAGGGAGGGCGAGCTCTTGCTGGCCATGATCCGGTGAGGTGACCGGCTCGCTCCTGAATTTCGAGATCCCGCAGGTGGAGGATGATCTAGGCCATTTGGTGTTGGGATTGCGGTATTGTTTTCGACTGACTTCAAGCGTGCGTAGGTCAATGTGGTCAGGACGAGCATCGACGTTGTGAATTAGCCTCCGAAGTCCCTTCGCGCTCTTGGCGCCTTCGCGGTTTTTCTCTTCACCGCGAAGACGCGAAGG
>CAYXFI010000585.1:0-2232 GCA_964464205.1 uncultured Cytophagia bacterium | reverse complement strand
CACCCACGTCCCGGAAGCTTCGTCCCACACGCGCAGAGCGTAAGACGTATTTGAAACTTTGCCGAGGCTACCCGGTTCCCCCACCGGGATCCGCACGCGGAAGCGAAGCTTGCGGGCGAAACGAGCCATGCGGCCATGCCCTGCCAGATGATGACCGTCGCTCTCCAACAGCCGGAAGTACCAGCCCATGGCCAGCGAATCGCCCGCCGCAGGAAGACTGTCCATCGATGCGGGAAGGATCTGACAGAAGATCCGGTTACCGCCGTGATGCCCCAGTCCGTGGAACGCACCCGGAGGGATGACCACCTCGAGCAGGCTGTCCCACGGACTCATCACGTAGATGGTGTCACGTTCGTTGGCGTGGATCCAGCGTCCGGACCAGGGGGGCGGTCCCACAGGGTCGCGCCATGGTTGCCCGTCCACGGCGAGCACAATGAGCACGCTGATACCGTGCTCCTCGCGCACCAGCCCCGTGATGGTCACTTCCTGTCCGGGCTCAGGACGGGTCGCCCCGTTCTCCGGGATGTACCACGGCGGTCCGAACTTCAGGTAGTAGTCGGAAACGCCGTCTCCGTCCTCGTCGAGGTAGAGGAAAACGGTGTCGTACAGGGTGTCGGCGAGCACCGTTCCCGTGACGGTCACGGAGTCCTCCGAAGTGAGCCATTCCCTGCCCTCGTGATGCCAGTCTGAGGTAGGCCTGACGACGTACCCGTTCACGGACTGGACCATCATCATCTGGGCCATCGGGGTGGTGACCAGCCACCCAATCACCGTCACCTCGGCGCCTGGCTCTGGTAGTGAATCCGCAGCAAACATCGGCCCGAGATTCAGGTACACGTCGGTCTGCCCATCCCCATCTGTGTCGACGCCGTAGAAGTCCCAGCCCATCATGTTCTGCCATTTCACGAACGTGCCGGTGACGGTGTCCGGTAGTGCCTGTTCGTCCCCAGCACCCCATCTTTCACCTGTCCACCAGCCGTGACCGTGGCCTCCGCCCCACATTTGAGCCCGAACATTCCCTGGCGCGAACGTCAAGAGACCCAATGCCACCAGCGCAGCCGTTGCCCACGGGATTCTTCTCCAATGCTTCATCCTGTTTCCTCCTTGATCTTGAATCGTTCGATCAAGCCGTTTCCTACTGCGTCCCAGACAAGAAAAACGAAAAGGTTTGGGCCGCAGGAGTGGCCCAGCGGCCCAAACCCGTCGCTTCCTTGTTCACTTCACAGGAACCTGCTTGCCGTAGTTGCCAGCTCGCTCCTGCACAGGGCCCTGCACGCCCAGGCCAGCTCGCGAGCCCCAGCGGCCCCCGTGCGTCCGGCCAAAGCGCCGGGACATACCGTGGCCTTTCGCATTCTGACCCCGGCCACCGCGCGGGCCCATGCCCAACGGGCCCTGCCAGTCAGGATCCTGGCAATTAATGATGCCGTCGCCGTCGAAGTCCTGAGACCAGTCGTTGATCCCGTCGCCGTCAAGATCTACGAACCGGCGCTGACCACCGTGGCGCCCCGCACCCATTCGGCCGGCCCGGGAACCGTTGTAGTCGGGATCCAGTCGATTGATGATCCCATCACCGTCGAAGTCCTGCGCCCAATCGTTCACGCCGTCCCCATTCTCGTCGATGAAGCCGGCTGCCCCGCGCCCGGCTCGCATCTTGGGACCGGTGTAGTCAGGATCCATCCCGTTGGGGATCCCATCGCCATCGTGGTCCGGAGCACGGTCATTGTAGCCGTCACCGTTCTGGTCCACGAAACCGGGACCGTGCTGCACCGGCGGATTGGCTTCCTGCGCCAATGTGGTCGCCGTCATTCCCACCAAACCAACCCCCACGAGAAATGCCAGAGCCGCAGTTAGGATCGTCGCCCGTTTCATCGTCACCACCTCCAGACTTGCCTTTCTTCCTCTGCCGCTTCATTTAGGTTTCTCAGATCCGACTGCGCAGTCAGAAGAAGCGCCGTCGCGCTTCCGGTTCCTCGTTGCGCAAGGGCTGTGCCAACGGTTTGCGCGGCAGAGGACAGAATCCATAACTCGATGCGCTACAAGAGGTTATCAAAAGGCCAGGCTCGCGCCGTCCGACGTGCAAACACCCGGGACTCGACGAAATCGTCGAATATTCTCGACGAGTTCGTCGGATCCACCTGTTGGGACCTCCAATCTCCGAGGGGAACGAGCTTCGTCGTGTTTCGGCGAGAAGAAGAATCCCGCGGAAGCTGAGTAGCGTGGTGACAGCTCAGA
>CAYXFI010000584.1:0-2242 GCA_964464205.1 uncultured Cytophagia bacterium | reverse complement strand
AAGGTGGCAGGGGGGACCACCAGCTCGTGCTCCCCGGCGGTGAGGCGCGAGCAGGACAGCTCGAAGACCATTTTCACGCTCAGGGGGGCCAGCAAGCTGTCCGAGAGAATCCCGGGGAAATCCACGTCGACTAACCGCAGGTGAGTGGGCTGTCCGTCCACGAACACCGGGTACCGCGGCAGGGCCGAGTCCATCTCGGCCCGGTAGTCGCGCAAAAAGGCCGCCAGTTCCTCAGGCTGGACACACGTGTCTGCGTCGGTATCGATCATGTTCCTCACGTGGGGGGCGATCTGGCCATAGTACTTCGACTCGTACTGGACCGTGATCAGCCCGGGCATCACGTACAGGTACACCTGGTCGCGCATTTCCTCGTACTCGCGGGAGAAGATGTAGCTGTGGGCCATGGTGGAGCACGGAATCAGAATCACGGCCAGGGAAAGAGCGAGCGTAGCGATGCCCCGGTTTGGCGGACGGCGGGCGAGATGCCCTTCTTTTCGCCCCGCGGCCTGCAGAATCCACTTTGCTTTCCTTGAGGACATCCGGCGCGTTTCCCTGGGGCTTTTGAGGGATGCTCGAATGCGTCGGTGAGCGATCCTCAGCACAGTGACCGAAGGATCGCCCCACATCGGACACGAAACCGCATCCGTAGCGGCTTCAGGCAGGCCCCCGTTCGTCAAAAGTAGAGGTTCGCGCCGAAACGGTGCGCCGCTCCGAGGAGCATGAAATCGCTGTAGGCGTAGTCGAACGACAACTGGTAGCCGGCCACCCCGATCGACACCCCGCCCCCGAACGCGAATCGCGCCACCTCGTGATTGATCCTGTAGCCCGCGCGAAGGTAAAGAGTGCCCCGGTAGGACCACTCGGTGCCGATTTGCCCGAGGGGCTTACCGTCGTTCGGCTTGAAGGCGGACACGCTCACCAGCAGTTTCTGGTGTTCCGTCTGGATCGCGTTCATCGCCAGGCCGAAAGTGAACGTCGTGGGGAGTGGGTACTCCTCGTTGACGAACTTCACTTCGGTGCCGAAGTTGGCCACCTTCATCCCGAAACAAAACCCGCGGAAATGGGTCACGTAGAGCACGGCGATGTCGGCGGCCCAGGCGTGCGCCTCGAACCCTTTGTAGAGCGACATGTAGATGTAGTTCACCGATCCACCGAAAGTGACGCGGTCGGTGAGGTATCGGGCGTAGCTGACGCCTACTCTCAGGTTGCCCGCGTAGAAAGTCTCGCCTGTGCCGTCCGGCTGGAGCGGAGTTCGCACCTTCATCTCGTCCGTGTAGAGGCTGGTCATCGAGATCGCGAAGCTCCCGTGACGACCGAAGGTGTGGGCCACCGCGGCGAACTCGTGATTGATGCCCGCGAACCACCGCGTGTGATTGAAGGAGATCGCTGTGCCCTCGATCCACGCGAGGGCAGCCGGATTGTAGTGCACCGATTCCGCTCCGCGCGTGACGGCGATGTAGGCGTCGGCCATGCCTGCGGCTCGGGCGCTCACGCCGATCTTGAGGAACTGGGCGTCGGTGCTGCCCGGCCGTTCGTATTGACCGTACGCTGAAGTCGCCACGGCAAAAGCGCACAAGAAGACGAGTTTCGTGTACCCACGCATCGCACTGGCCCTATTTGATCACCACGAATTTGCCGGTTTGCACCCGGCCGGTGTCCAGATCCTTCACCGTGAACAGGTAGATCCCGCTGGAAATCGCCTGTCCCACGTGGGAAGTGAGGTTCCAGTCCTCGAACCCCCTGGTGGGATCGTTGTGTTGCAGGGTCGCGATCCAGTCGCCGGCCAGCGTGTAGATCTTGATCTCGCAGCGCGGCGGCAGATTGATGAACTGGATCCGTCGGTCCTGTTCCATCCAGCGCTTGCGGGTGCCCGTCGGTTTTTCCCACTGCGGATTGTACTCGTGGTAGGCGATGTCTCCCCGGTAGGGATTCGGCACCACCGCTACCTGGCCCACGGTTTCCGGCGGAGGCGTTCCGGGCACCACTTTCACCGCATTGGCGTTGATGCTCGATTCCTGCGAAGGGAAGTTGGTGACTGAATCCGGTTTCGAGAAAGCGGTGACGCTGTAGAAGTACTCCACGTTGTTCAGGAGGCCCACGTCGAGGTACTCGTGCTGCAAGCCTGTGTTGTTGCCGTATTCGTCGTCGGGCAAATCGTACTCGGCGAGCAGCGTCCATGGGCCCTGCGCGCTCACGGTGCTCTTGTACACGCGGTAGCCCTCGAAAGGCTGCGGACTGTTGT
>CAYXFI010000583.1:0-2245 GCA_964464205.1 uncultured Cytophagia bacterium | reverse complement strand
GTTGCACCGGAGGGCCGCCGAGATCGGTCGCGAAGAGCTGTGGGCTCGAATCAGTCAGAGCGTCCGCGTCGTCCATCCCTACGCGGCGCCTCGCGAGGGCGCCTCGTCCGCCACGCCGCCGGGATCAGCGAGGGAGGTACGCTGGGGTTCTTTCGGAACGCGGCTGACTTCCCTGTTCCCCCGCCTGCGCGTTGCGGCGGTCGTGACGGGGATTGTCCTGGCCGTCGTCCTCAGCTGGGCCCTCAGTCGTTCCGGACTCAACCCGTTCCGCGGCCACACCAGCCCACCGCCGCCCAGTCACGCGCTGGTGGAATTGCCGCCCCAGTCGGGAGCGACGGTACTCTACTTCCAAACGGACGATCCGCACGTCCACGTCGTCTGGCTGTTCTACGGGGAAGGCGGTTTGTGACTGGCATTGGCCGGTCGCGCCACACCCCCGCTCGTAGTTCCCCGAAAAGAAGAGTAAGGAGGCAAACCATGAGGGTTCGCGGGTTTGCAGCATTCATTCCGATCGCCCTTCTCATTTGCGCGCCAATTTGGGCTCAGCCAAAAGGCGAAATCTTCGGGGTGGTTCTCGAATCATCCACGAGGAAGTGGATCGACGGCGTCACGGTGCGAGTGAAAGGCACCAAATTGCATGCCGAGACCCGGGGTGACGGGCAGTACCGGATCACAGGAGTGCCACCGGGCGTGTACGTGCTCGAGGCGCGGAAGGAGGGGTATCTCGTCGACGTCCAAGAGGGGGTTAAGGTCGCCGCGGGCAAGGCCACGAGGGTGAACTTCTACCTGACGAGGGAATACATCCGCGTGCGCGGGATCGTCAAGGACGCCCGTACCGGAGCACCGGTGCCAGGGGCCATCGTGATGCTGAAGGACGGCACGCACAGCATTGCAGCCAAAACGGATGCCGAAGGGCGCTTCGAGCTGCCTCGCCGAGGATTGGACCAAACTAGCCTGTACACAGTGACCGCCTGGGCGAACGGATATTGGCCTGAGACGCTCAAAGAGGTCTTCTCCGAGCCGGACAACTACCTGGAGATCAAACTCCGGCCGAAGGTAAGCGTGGAGAAAGCCGTGATCCCGATCCGCCATCGCGACGCGCTCTCGGCTGTAGGTTTTGTCCAAAACCTGCTGACGGAAGACGGCCACGTCCAGCTGGCTGGCCCGGATGCCATCGAGGTGATCGACGTCCCCGAAAACTTGAAGAAAATCCGATCCTCTTTGAAAGAATTCGACAGACCGATCCGGGTCTGGCTGGGCATTGACCTGATCCGGGCGCTGGAATCGGGCGAGGGACGCAGTGCCGAGCTCCTGCCGCAAAAGGTGATGAAGCAACTGCGCTCACTGTTTCGCTACCGGGCGTACGAGCTGCTGGACAGCGGGGGGACCCAGATTTACGAAGGACAACCTTGCGAACTCAGCTTAGCAGGAGGAAGCTACCACCTGCGCATCGACAAGGTGGGGTACCGGGAGGCTCCCACGCTCGTCGTGCACATGGAGCTCAAGCTGACGTCGACGAAGACGGGACAGAGTCTCCTGCACACGGCCGTGAACGTCCCGGTGGGCGACACGGTCATCGTAGGAGGCTCCCGCGCGGAGTCGCCCACCGTCGCGCTGATCACGGTGTTGACGTTACGCGAGCTCGAGTAGCGGCAACACAGGCGCGTCGTCGCCGGGGGCAGCTCGCACGTTCGGTGGCCCGTTTCCCCTCGGCCCGCTGCGGTAGGGACCCTACCGCCCTCGGCGATCGAGCGAGCGTGTGAGAAAACCAATCCCCGCGAACCACGGAAGCGTCAGACAGTGAACGGAGCCTGCGGCGATGCGGGGGAAGCTGCCACAACCAGCACGCCGTGTTTGGGCCCACGGCCATACGCCCACGCCCCTCTGCGGAATCCTCTGTGTCCTCCGGGTCTCCGTGGTGGGTTACTCTTTCACAAGCTTCCCGGGAACGTAGCGGACGGCCGGCAGCACGTCCTCCGACGCTGCGCGACGGGTTCTTCTTCGCTGGGGTCGGCGGCTCTTGGCGCCGTGGACGTTTCGCGAGAGTCTTTCGTGGGATTCCTAGCCTGCGGTCGCTCCCTCGCCCACTTCCTCCGGCATCCAGGCGTCCACAGAACGCAGCCACTCGTGCAACTTCGTTCGCAACTCCTCCGCCTTGTCGGGCATTTCGGCTGCCAGGTCGCGGCGCTCGCTGAGGTCTTCTCTCAGGTTGTACAGCTCCACCCTGTGTTCCTGGTAGAACTCG
>CAYXFI010000582.1:0-2259 GCA_964464205.1 uncultured Cytophagia bacterium | reverse complement strand
ACATCATGTACGGTTTCGACGAGACGACCGGGCTGTGGTGAGGGCGATGCGTGCGGTGGTCAAAGTTAGCGGGAAGTTGATCGAAAACCGGGAGCTCCTGCACGAGCTCGCTGCGGCGATGAGCGAGTTTCGGGAGGAGCAGGTCGTACTGGTGCACGGGGGCGGACCGGCCATCTCGGAGTTGCTCCAACGGCTGGGGATCGAGCCCAGGTTTCACGCGGGGCAGCGTGTGACCGATGCCCCTACCCTTGAGGTCACCGAGATGGTGCTTTCCGGCAAGATGAACAAGGGGATCGTTGCCGCGTTGGTGGAAGAAAAAGTCGCCGCTCTGGGGCTGAGTGGCAGGGATGCGGGTCTACTCGAGGCTACCCCCGTGGAGGGAGGCAGCGGACGTCTGGGACTGGTCGGAGAAATCCGCACGGTCCGGGTGGAGCTGCTGGACGCGTTGTGCCGGATGGGATTTGTCCCGGTGATCTCGCCGATTTCGGCGGGTCCGGGTGGCGAGGCGTTGAACGTCAATGCCGACTGGGCTGCGGCCAGGATCGCCGCCACGTGGCGGAGCGACTGGCTGCTCTTTTTCGGCGACACACCCGGCGTACTGGTGGCGGGCACGCCGGTAGACGAACTGGCCCGACCGCAAATCGAGGAGCTGATTGCCACGGGAGAGGCCGGTCAGGGGATGGTGCCGAAACTACGCGCGGCCCTGCACGCTGCGGAAGCTGGAGTCGGGAGAGTCCACATCCTGAACTGGAAAGGTCCCAGTACGCTAGCGCAAATCTGGCGCGACGGGGAGAATCTGGGCACGTTGATTCGAACCTGAGGGAGAAACGATGGCGCATCCATTGATCGAGACGGCCAATCGTTCGCTTGTGCAAACCTACGCGCGACCGGATATCCTGTTCACACGTGGCGAGGGAACCTACCTGTACGACGCCGATGGCAAGCGCTACCTGGACTTCGTGATGGGTATCGCCGTCAACGCGCTCGGTCATTGCCACCCGGACGTGACGAGGGCCGTGCAGGAGCAAGCCTCGAGACTCACGCACACGTCGAACCTGTACCACAATGGGCCACAGGCGGAGCTGGCCGAGCGACTTGTAGAGCTTTCGTTCGCGGATCGCGTGTTCTTCAGCAACAGCGGCGCCGAGGCGGTGGAGGGTGCTTTCAAGTTCGCCCGGAAGTGGGCCAAATCGCGCTTCAACGCGCGCAAGTACGAGATCTTGGCTTTTGAGAACAGCTTTCACGGCAGGACATTTGCGGCGCTCACGGCTACGGGCAGGCGCAAGTACCGCAGAGGTTTCGCCCCGATGTTGCCGGGTGTCAGGCACGCTCGTTTCAACGACCTGGGGAGCGTCTCGTCTCAAATGAGCGATCGCGTGGCCGCGGTGATCGTCGAGCCGGTGCAGGGTGAGGGGGGCATCGTACCGGCCGAACGGAAATTCCTCCAGGGGCTGCGCGAGCTGTGCGACCAGCACGATGCAGTCCTGATTTTCGACGAGATCCAGTGCGGACTGGGGCGACCGGGCACCGTTTTCGCCTACGAGCACTACGGGGTGACGCCGGATATCCTGGTGCTGGCCAAGCCACTCGGCGGCGGCCTACCGCTGGGGGCCGTGTTGGTACGGCAGCGAATCGCCGATGCCATCGGCGTGGGCGATCACGGTTCCACGTTCGGCGGAAATCCTGTGGCTTGCGCCGCGGGGAAAGTAGTACTGGATACCGTGAGTCGACCGGAGTTTCTGGAGCGCGTGCGTGCGCGGGCGGGGCTCTTGCGCGGCAAGCTCGAAGAACTCGCGGCTGAGACCGACGCGGTCGTGGAGGTGAGGGGTTTGGGTTTGATGCTCGGGATGGAGCTGACGCACGATGCCAAATCGGTGGTGGCCCGTTGCCGCGAAGAAGGGTTGCTGGTGTGTCCGGCGGGCGAGAAGGTGGTCCGTTTCCTGCCACCCCTCACGGTTTCGGAGGAGGAAATCGTGGAGGCGGTGGAGATTCTAAGACGCTGCCTGAAATAGGGGCACGGTTCCTGATGTGGCATGAATGGACGGAACTGAGGTGTGATCGATGCACGTCGTTGAAAGCGCTGCGATCAAGGGGCTCGAGGTGATCTTGGATAGAGCGAATGACGGTGGGGAGGCGCGCGAGCTGGTGGTGCGCAAAGCGCGGGTGAGCGACGCGCAGAAAATCGTCGCGTTGATCGATGAGTACGCCCGCAAAGGCATGATGCTGCCCCGGTCCTACGGGGAAGTGCTGGAAAACATT
>CAYXFI010000581.1:0-2267 GCA_964464205.1 uncultured Cytophagia bacterium | reverse complement strand
TCGGGCCGTGAAGCAGCCGTACTGGGTGCGACGCGTAGTAGCGCTTGAATCCAGGCGATTCCAGCAAGGGCTTCAGAAGGTCTCGCGGACCGGCGAGAAATCGCTCGAACGGTAAACCGCGGCGGATGGCCAGCTTCATCGTGGCAAGGGCGCTGTCGATTTGGCCCAACTGCGCCTGAGCCACACAGAGGTTGAAGAGGGACTCAAGATCGTCCGGATCCTCAGCGAGGAGTTGTCGGCAGTACTGAATGGCATCCTCCACCCTCCCTTCCATGATGTCGAGCAACTGCCGCTGGCCACGTCGTTTGTAGTACTGGCGGATGTGCTCGGTGAAGAATCGCCGATCCCACGGATTCTCGCTGCCAAAGTACGGATGTTTGGAGCCCTCGAGATATGCTTCCGGCGGGGCAAACTCTCCGGACACCTCGGCCCTGCGGCATTGCGTGCCGAGCAACACGAGCAGACAGGCCACCAGCACCGCGCCCAGGGTGTTCCGCTTCACCAACACACCGCGGTTCCTTTCGACCCACCCAGCTCTGACTGGTTTTGCTGAACCATCCATCGTCGAATCTCCGCCCTGACCTCCGACTTCCTCCGGCGAAGCCACAGTCTCATCCCCTCACGCTGGTCTTCCGTCACCCCGGCCGCCCCCGTCCCTGAGGCCCGACTGCGCGGGCGCGCGGGAAGCACCACACTTCGCGTCAGTAGTACAGCCGACCACCCATTGGATATGGCACAATCACGATTCGCTGCTCGTGGAACTGGGGCACGTAGTTCGGCGGACGTCTGACCACGTAGGTCAAGTCGTCCACGTACACATCGACGTACTTGCCACCCTTGCGAGGGTTCAGCAGACCGAAACGGTCGAATGTAGCACCTGCCCGGCGCTGCTCCGGAGTGAGGTCGACGTGAAAGGAATCAGCGCCCAGAGTCACCGTCACGCGTCCGGCCACTCCGGCCGTAGGATCGTATCGGAACGAGAACGGTCTCTTGATCCGGTCCGGGATGAAGACTGGCCCCCGTTCCTCAGAGGCCAGTTCCTGCCTCGGTGAGCACACGGCGGTGAACGAGTAGCCGATGCTCGTCTTGTCCATCACCTCGATCCCCAGGAACTGGTTCGGCGGGTTGCCCTTGTATTCGCCGTGAATCTCCACCAGCCTCGCCTCGCGATTGAAGTAGCCGATCAGCATCCGGCCATCCACGGCACCGTCCACGAAGCAGATCCAACCGGAGAAGGAAATGGGGTCGTCGAGGGTCAGCCTGCCTACATCCACGGCGTAGTAGGCGTGCAACGGGTCGATCACCTCGGTGCCCCAGAAACGACCTCCGATTTCGCCCGGGGCTCGCCCCGCCCAGTTGGTTTGCGAGTAGCCGAAGTTCTGCCGCGCGTGAAAGTCCCGTTGCACAAAGCTGACGTGGTTGTTCAGCCCGTCCCAGTGCGGATCCTGATCCAACTCGATCCGCTCGCCATTCACCACGAGGTCCGCGATGTAGAATTCCATGCTGCCGTGGTACACCTGCATGTTCCACACGCCGAATCGGTCGATGCGTGTGGGCTCGTCCCGGTGACCGGGCAGTAGGTAGTAGCTGACCGTCGGCAGGTCGTCCAGTCGAAACGTGATCCTGCCACGCATTTGGTCAATCTTCTTCTCCACCTCCCAGAGCTGGAAGCGGTGCTTCCAGAACCAGTGGTCCACGAGGCCTTCGTTCCTCGCCTGGACGAGCAGCTCGTGCAGCCGTTCCGCAGTGATGGAGGGGTCGTCCCGCCTCGCTCTCCGCAGGATCTCCTCTTCCGGCACGTTGCTCCGCGGGCCGATCCATTTCGGCAGGCGTGGGTCGGGCCAGTGGTCTCCAGGAACGGCATCCGGATCGTACGTGAGCTCCCAGGAGTGCACCGATCCATCGCAGGGGATCTGAATGTCCGGCTCGAGGACGGCGCCTTTAGCTCTGCCCGTCTTGTAGTCGAGGTGAATGTAGGCTTTTCCGTCCTTTACTTCGCCGATGCGGAAACCGCAAGAGGACCAGACCCTCCATCCCTGTCGTTCGCTCCCGAAAAATCCCACGTAGAAACCCACGGCTTCCTCGGGGGGAGCGATCAGAACGATTTTGCCGGAAGCGGAGAAGCGATCCCTGAAAGAGAGGGGACCGATTGGCATCCCGTAGTATGCCGGCGTCGTGGAACGCCAGATGGTCCCACCAATCTCACCCGGCCCAAAGCCGGTGCGATTTGTCGGAGCCCAACCGAAATCCTGCCGCACCAACGGACA
>CAYXFI010000580.1:0-2286 GCA_964464205.1 uncultured Cytophagia bacterium | reverse complement strand
GCCCCCGACCGACGCTCAAGACCTCATCTTCACTGGAGGATCTCTGTCCCTCGGGAATCGTCCTGGTTTGGCCCGGCAGTACCGGCGAGACAGCGTGACACGGTCGATCACCCGGCCGCCACGACCCGAAAGGAGCCGTCGAAACCTCCGCCTGACATCGTAGCGTCGTAGAGGAGTAGGAGACGCTCTCTCCGAGGACTCCGTCTGTCGGGGCATCCGCCTCCCACGCATGAAAACGAAGGTCCACTCACGACCACCTGGTTCCGGCTCCGGCCCGCTCCGCGGTCCGTAGGTCGAACAGGAGCCCGACCCTCCAGACTTGGTGGTTGATGCCCGCCACAGGGCGTCGGACGCAGGCGTGTCGCTTCCACGAAAACCGAGGGGATCGCGCTCTTGCAAGCCGTGGAACCTTCCCCGTTCCGATCGTCTTCCCTACCCTTCCCTTTGCGGCTCCGCGTCTCTGCGAGAGGTCCCTTCTTCGCCGTTCCCAAAGTGTCTCAGGATCTCGTACAGGGCAATCCCGAAAGCCACCGACACGTTCAGCGACGTTTTTCGGCCGAACATCGGGATGAAGATCGCGCCGTCGGCCTGCGCCAGGACCTCGTCGCTCACCCCGTGCCACTCGTTCCCCACAACCAGCGCGAGCGGGAAACGGTAGCGGAATTCGTAGAGCGACGTGCAAGGGTCGGTCTTCTCCAGAACCACGATCTGGTAACCCCGGGCGCGCAATTCGGCTACGGCTTCGGCGGCCCGCTCCGCGTAGCGCCACGGCACGAACTCCTCCGCACCCAGGGCTGTCTTACGCACCTCATTCCTCGGCGGCGTGGCGGTGATGCCGCACAGAACCAGCTCCTCGACGCGCACCGCGTCGGCCGTGCGGAACATCGCCCCGACGTTGTAAGCCGACCGAATGTTGTCCAGCACGCCGACAATGGGGAATCGCTTCGCACCGTACCCCCGCGCCAGCCCCTCCTGTTCCTCGATCTGCTCTTCCAGCGACTTCTTGCGGAGCATTAGGCCAGAAACTCCACCGGTTCCACGGGCTCGATTCCGGGGGAAAACGATTCCACCGCCGCCGACTGCGCGCCGTAGAACAGAAGCTTCACCCACAGTCGGGCCAGGATGAAAAGCTGCTGCCACAGCGCGAGCAAGGCAATTGCGACGGGAGTCGGTGAGTCCAACAGCGAAGCGCCCACGTTGTACAGCACGAGCGCGAGCAGCCCCGTCACCACGACCAAGTAGTAGAGGGCGAGGCCCTTCCCCAGCCCGGCGTCGCGGAAGACGAACCGGAAAGCCCGGCGTAGCGCGGCGAATGCTTTTCCGGCTCCGTCCCGAACCGCCAGAATCTTGGCGTAGTCGAAGAGGAGATTCACGAAGAACAGGAGGAAGAAGAGCACCAGCGCGGCGAGAATCCGCGCGGCCAGCCACGGCCCCGGTCCACCGACAGATCGCGATGCGGCCAAAATCCCCTTCGCGACGAACCAGCCGAGAACCAGAGCCGCGGCGTAGAAAGGGATTGAAAGCAACAGCAGTCGCAGGTAACAACCGAAGTAGGCAGCGGAGTCCGAGAAAACCTCCGAAAAAGCGCGCCGCCCGGGGAGCGACAGCGTGCGGACCGCCCCGCCGAGCAGGAATGTGACGGTCACCAGGTAGATCAACCCGGCGGCAACGGCGAGGCTCAACAGGGTGGAATACAGTCCAGGATTCTCGTACCCGAGGTCACCCAGAAAGCCCAGGCTGAGTCCGGCTGCGAGCCGGTCGCTCATCAGGCTGTGGCCGAGGGATCGCGTCAAAGCCTTCCGCAACGGGAGCGCGGCGAGGTAGGCCAAGATCAGATTGGGCAGGTAGAAGAGAAGCAGGAGCTTCCGGTGGGCCCAGACCCGTCGCCAGCCCTCCACGTAACAAGCAACAGGAGCAACCGTCCCGTACGGCATTCCGCACCTCACGAGAAGAAGCTGAGCAGGGCCATCATCGCCTGCACCCAGTACGTCCAGCGCGCGAAGAGCCTCCAGATCCCGCGGGTGCGCGGTTCCACCGTCCGGCTATTGTTGATGCGGTCCAGGTCCATCGGGATCTTGTCGTCCGGATCGATCTGGGCCGCAACCAGCCGGCTCGGATGGCGCACCCGAATCCGCCGCCAGGTTCCGGTACCGTCCCAGGTGAATCTCATCGTGTCGCCGTTTTCGAAAAGCAATTGCGCTTCCACAGGAAGCTGAAATTCACCGTAGCGGCGGAGCAACACCTCGCTCCAGTACCAGGTGGTGTCCTCCGAAGCGGTGTCGGCAC
>CAYXFI010000579.1:0-2287 GCA_964464205.1 uncultured Cytophagia bacterium | reverse complement strand
GGCCTGAATTGCGGGGTTTCTGAGAAAAGCCCTAAACCTACTACGTCAGATCGGCTGGTCTGAGTCTGATATCTGCGGAAGACTTTGGGTTGGAGCGTCCTCGCGGACTTGGAACAAACCGCAGGGCCGCAGCGCACGCAGGGCCCAGCGACACCAGGTGAGGGAGATCCGGAACCGGCGCGCGCGGAAAGCACAACCCGCCCCGAACCACAGGGGAGAGCTGTCGACTCTACGGCGACGCCAACGGTGAGCTTCGGCACTCACGGAAAGCTGTTCGGCTCCGCACCGTCTCCGCCCGAGCTTCCTGCCGCTGGATAGCGCGGTAAGCCGAGCAATCGAACTGGAAAGCGGGAAGTTTCCCTTCCGAGGCACCAGGTAAACACGTTTCTTCTCGCAGCGGGAAACTTTGCGGGAAGCTCCCTGCGACCTCTGCGCCACTGCGGTGCAGATGGGTTTCTCGGCCACTCCGCAGAGTCAAAGGGAAACCGACGTAGTAGGACGAAACCCGCAGGAGGACAGAGCCCAGAAGCGGGACGCCTCCCGATCGGATTGCTTGGCTGGACGGTAGGTCGCTCGGAGGTTGGAGTCCACCCTACCGAAGCGGGTGACAGCAGCTGGGGTGAACCTCTTGTCCCGCATCGCGGAGCGCGGCAAGCCGAGCTTCGAGGGGGAAAGAGCGTCCATTGACGGTATTTCGTCACATCTGACGGCCCGCTGATCCTCCGAAGGCTCTTTTTCGGGCCTGCCCCGTGGTGTATCCCCCTGATTTTTCTGGGACTCTCCATCCCCTGTTCTTCCGGCATGTATGTTGCGAAATGCATACATCTGGAATTGGCCTGACCAGCCTTCGACTGCGCGAAGGAGTCTGGAAAGTGAGTGGATGAGGGAGCAATGAAAGGAGGTGGAGAATGAGAGCGGGCAAAGTGGTGCTCGTCGCTTTGCTGGCAGGGGTGTTCCTGTGGTCGGGAACGGCTCTGGCCCAGGACGCGAAGGTTACGGTGCACGGGGTGTACACGGCCTGGGGATTGGCACAGAACAAGTTCTTCCTGGGCAAGAACGATGGCAAGGATCACTACTGGGTCCAGATGCTCCGGTTCAACATCGCAGCCGGCACGGACAACCTGAAAGCCGTGACCCGTTTCGACATGGCCCAGGGCTGGTGGGGCGTGGACAACATGGAACGCCGCAAGATCGCGGGCAGCGCCAGCAGCCTGTTCGATATGAAGGACACCAATTACCTCCTTCACGTCGACCAGGCTTACGTGGCTTTCCGGGTGCCGAACACGAAGCTGGCGTTCCGGGTTGGGCGTCAGAGCTACCGGCTGGGCAACAAGCTGATCCTGGACTGCAACCTGGACGGCGCGCAAATGGACGTGGGGCTGCCGTCCGGCAAACTGACCCTCGGTTGGGCGAAGTTGAGTGAGGGCATCGATGGGCTCAGCGACAACGCGAAGGTGAAGCCGGACTGGCAGGGGAACACCGACGCCCGCGACGCGGACATGGTGTTTGCCAACCTGAACCTGAAGAAAGGCGGCCACAACGTTAACCTGTTCGGCCTGTACTACAAGGACCGCGGCACCTCGGATGGCACCAGCTACATCCTGGACGGCCTTGATTACTTCATGGCCCGATTCTCTCCGAACATCAGCAGCCTGATGGCGCTGGGCGCCGCGGGTACCTTCAAGTTCGGGAAGCTTAGCGTGGACGCCGAAGTCGACATCCTCACGGGGAAGGACGACATCGCCAACTCGATGGACAACAACCCGAAACAGAAGTACGACGTCAACAACGGCGACATTTCCGGCATGAACCTGTACCTCAGACCGACCCTGGCCGTCACGGACTGGCTCAGCCTGGGCGCTGTTCTGGGCCGAGGTTCCGGAGACGACGACGTGACCGGTGGCAAGGGCAACGTCAATCGCCTGCGCACAGTGGGCTTCTTCTACGTGACGGAAATCTGGGAAGACTCCATCATGCCGGACGAAGAGGGCATCACCCCGCAGGGTCTCGGCGCGCCCAACACGCGCGGCTACCGCGAGTTCGAGAACACCACTCTGCTGCAAGTGAATGCTACGCTGAAGCCGATTCCCAAACTCTCGATCTTCGTCTCCGGCAGCATGATCAAGGCCACCCAGCCGATCCACGCCTGGCAAGCTGACGGGAACAAAGTGGAGATCCTCTCCGCGTCTTCGAAGGACATCGGCACGGAGATCGACTTCAAGATCGACTACAAGATCTACAAGAACCTGATCTGGACGCTCCGCGGTGGCTACTTGGCCGTCGGTGA
>CAYXFI010000578.1:0-2290 GCA_964464205.1 uncultured Cytophagia bacterium | reverse complement strand
AAGAGATTCGGATAAAGGCAGAGCTAAAGGAGAGAGAAGCCACGCGCCAGCAACAATTGCTCCTTTGCCAGGACGTCGAGACCGAAGAGTCAGATTTCTTTCCCTACCGCTACCTGGCTGCTGAAGGTTTTCTGCCCGGCTACAACTTCCCGGCCCTGCCAGTTCGAGCGTACCTTCCCATGGGCGGGGGTACGGGCGACTTCATTGCCAGGGCCCGTCCCCTGGCGCTGCGGGAGTTTGGACCGCAGAACATCATTTACCACGAAGGCAGCAAGTTCATGGTTCACCGTTCGTACGTAACCTCGGAAACGGTCGAAAAGCAGCTTAAAAAGGCAAAGGTCTGCCAGCGTTGTGGGTACATCCATGCGGATCAGGAGTTGGATGCGGATGTCTGCGTCTTTTGCGGTGGCGAACTCAGTGGCGCGAACTACGATTACTTTACCTGTCTCTTCGAAATGACGACGGTGGAGGCGATCCGCCGTGAGAGGATCACAAGCGAAGAGGAAGAGCGAGCCTCTCGCGGGTACAGAACGGCCACGTACTTCCAGTTCGCTCCGGAAACGCCGAAGTCTTTCCGATACCTTGAGGCGAAGGTCGTGGAGGCCGGAGGCGGAGAACTCCTCCGGCTGCGCATGGCGCCTGCGGCAACCCTTTGGCATGTAAACCACGGTTGGCGGCGGGCGAGACAGGACGGGTTCCTCCTTGACACTGAGACGGGCGAATGGTTGGGAGAGAAACGCGCCGGGGAATTGCAGGCGAGGAGCTCGCACCAGAGAATTCTCCGTAACGTTCGGCCCTTTGTGCGTGAAACGCGGAATCTTCTGCTCATCAACCTGCCGGAAGAACACGCGAAGAACGGGAGCTTGCTCGCTTCGTTGCAGTACGCGCTCTTACGAGGGATCCAGGAGGTGTATCAAGTCGAACCGCAGGAGCTGAATACCGAGCGACTCGGCCGCGACGGGAACACAAGCATTCTCATCTACGAGTTGGCGGAGGGTGGCCTGGGGGTGCTGCGGGAGCTGGTGGAAGTCGCCGAGGCCATCCAGAACGTGGCCCGGTCGGCCCTGGAAATTTGCCATTTCGACCCAGACACATTGGAAGACGTGAGCACTAGGGATGCAGTCGAGGAACCCTGTACACAGGCGTGCTACGACTGCCTGCTTTCCTACGACAATCAGCCCGACCACCGCCTACTGAATCGATTCGTTGTGCGCGACCTGCTGCAGAAGCTGGCAAGCGGGGTTCTTCAGAAAATGGTCGGTGGGCTGGACTACGAAGAGCACTACCGGAAGCTTCTGGGGCAAACCGATCCTTCTTCGGAGCTGGAACGGCGCTTTCTGAAACATCTTTTCGAAACAGGTCGCATCCTCCCCGACAGCGCCCAGAAGTTCGTTGCTGAAGTGGGCGCCAAACCGGATTTCTACTACGAGAGAGGAAAAGTCTGTGTGTTCTGCGACGGACCACCGCACGACTGGAAGACGACTGCGGCCCGTGACGAGGAAATCCGCATGGCACTGCGGGACCGCGGCTACCAGGTGATCGTAATTCGGTACGATCAGAACCTCGAAGAACAGATCGCGAGGTTCCCAGACGTGTTTGGCCCGAAACGGGAGAAGTGACATGCGATTCCCAGCCGGATCTATCGTAAGGGCCAGGGGGAGAGAGTGGGTAGTGCTGCCTTCGCCATCCGAACACAAAGATATCCTCCTGCTCCGCCCCCTGGCCGGGACGGATCGGGAAGCGACCGGGATCTACCTCCCCCTGATCGGCACGCTGGAACGTGTGGAACCGGCCAGGTTCCCGCTGCCCCAGCCCGACCAGGTTGGGGATCTCGACTCCGTCCGTCTGGTACATCAAGCAGCACGGCTGCTTCTCCGCGACGCAGCCGCTCCCTTCCGCTGCGTTGGCAAGCTCAGTGTGCGGCCTCGTGCCTACCAGGTGGTTCCACTGGTCATGGCCCTGCGCCTCAATCCTGTCCGCATGCTGATCGCCGATGACGTTGGTGTGGGAAAGACCATCGAGGCGGCGCTCATCGCCCGGGAACTCCTCGATCGCGGGGAGATCGAGCGCATCTGCGTTCTTTGCCCGCCTTACCTGGTGACGCAATGGGAACAGGAACTGCGCGAGAAGTTCAACATTCAGGCGGAGGTTGTCACGACCGGCACGCTCCGCCGGCTCGAGCGAGGATTGCCCCGGCAGGACCTGAGCGTTTTCCAGTACTACCGGCATCTGGTAGTCAGCATCGACTTTGCAAAGCAGGACCGGCGCATTGACGACTTTGTGCTCCGCT
>CAYXFI010000577.1:0-2293 GCA_964464205.1 uncultured Cytophagia bacterium | reverse complement strand
GGTACCGGCTTGACGGCAACGCCGAGGATGCCTCTGAGTATGGGAGCAGCGGGACCGTGTTCGGTGCAACCCCAACCGAGGACAGGTTCGGCAGAGCAAACGCTGCCCTATGCTTTGACGGCGTCGATGACTACGTCCTCATACCCGACAACGACAGGATCGATCTTCGTAACGTTGGCAGCATTTGCGTCTGGTTCAAGATGGTCAAGAAGACTGGTGATCCCAATTGCACAATTGTGAACAAATATCGTTCGGACCGGCCTGGGCAAGAAGGGTACATCATTACGAGTAATCAATGGGAAAACTACAACGACTTGAGACTTTGGGCGAAAGTCCCGGGCGGCGAATCGGGTCCCGCTACCGTGGACACAATCCGACTCAACCGCTGGTACTTTGTGTGTTGGGTGAAGCAAGACAGCAACAGAATTGCCGGATATCTGAATGGTACACTGATGGGTGTGGGCCAACCGATGGGCCCTGCACGAGACAACACAATCCCCCTGCTAATTGGGGCTGGCCAGGACCAACTGAGCACGATCTACAATTTCTTCAGAGGAGCGATAGACGACATCCGTATCTACAATCGGTCCCTCAGCGAAGACGAAATATGCGCGCTGTATCAAGCCGATTGACCCTCACCTTTCGAGCAGCGGTGTCCCTCTCCTCTGCATATCGTCTGGACTTGGCTTTGTCAAAGGGAATGGCGCTCTCAGTTCGTCTGCCCGTAAGCTGCGTAGGTGGTAGTTGTTCCTGGTCTGATACAGTAGGAGGCTGAATAACTATCCTGGCGCGGTTTGAAGCTTGACCGTTGCACAGAACGATTGGGTTAGCGCAGGATGGTGACTGTCCGGAGACGCCTGCGCGAATACCTCGCCTCCTTGATCGAGGAGTATCGCCTCGGACTGATTTTGCGTCTTGTGCTTTTCCTCGTGGTCATCTGGATCGTCGGTGCCACGTGGCTCTACTTTTGCGAACGGAACTGGACACCCGCCCCAGAGGAGCTGGCCCGCGGGGAGCGCAACTGGTTTGCGACCTATGAAGAGTCGTTCAGGCACATCTTAGTGTACTTGTTCAGCGGTTTCGAGCAATACGAGCCCCATACCTTTCTTGGCTGGTTTGGCTCCGTGATCGTGATGCTTGTCGGCTCTCTGGGTGTGCTGGCTCTCTTGATTGGCAATGTCACAACGATTGTGCAGGAGCGTGTTCACAGAGCAGGCTTTGTCAAACGGAAACCACAGGCCGCAAAACTGTCGGGGCACATTGTCATCTGCAACTGGAACGAGCGTGGACCCGAGATAATCCGGTACTTGAGGGAACGAAAGACGTCACGAGAACTGGCCATTGTGATCGTCGCTCCCGAGGCCTCCCACATTCCAATCAGAAACAAAAAGGAATACAAACGGGTCTGGGCTGTAGACGGTAACCCGCGTAGGGCTGAAGTCCTGAAGGACAAAGCCAACATTGGCGAAGCTGCAACCGCGATTATTCTCGCCGACAAATCGTCCGCGGCCAATGCTACAAGCTTCAATCTGGGCAGAACCCTGCGATTCGAAGACACTGTGGATGGCCGTTCCGCCCTCGTTGCCAAATCAATTGAGACTATCGAGAAGAAGGTTCACACCATTGTCGACCTGTTGGATCCGAGGAACGCGCAGCGATTTGCTACAGAAGCTGTGGACGAGATGATTGCGGTAGAGGAGTTCGCTGAGCGATACCTGGCACGTACCGCCCAGATCCACGGTGTGGCTCGTGTGTTCTCTCATCTTCTTTCGCCAGATGTCGGATCCTCCTCGATCCAATTCGTGGGTATCCCTCGGCGACTCGCTGGGAAGAAGTATTCGGACTTGCGACGCGAACTCCACGATCGCGGCGCGGATTTCATCGTCCTCGGTTTTCGCCCAGGTGACGGGGGCGCGAGCGGGGAGCCTGTGCTCAACCCGCGAAGGAAGAATCGAGCTGGAGAGAAGTACCACGCTCAGTATGAGCTACAGGTTGGGGATGAGCTAATCGTTCTCTGCGACAGGGAGATCACTTCAAAAGATCTGGAAGAAAGGTAGACTTGGAGAGCTGCTTTCTGACAGGGACGGTTGATCAACATCTTATCGCCTTAGGTGGCAAAATGGAGGTGAACGATGGCCGTCAACGTGAACAATGAGGAACACGTGCTGAGAGGCCACTACATCATTTGCAATTGGTCTGACAAAGCGGATATGGTGATCCGCGAGCTTCATTCCCCCGTTGTGCACCACAAACCGCCGATAGTTGTTGTCACAGACCAGCCGGAGAAGATGCC
>CAYXFI010000576.1:0-2296 GCA_964464205.1 uncultured Cytophagia bacterium | reverse complement strand
CTCGGTGGTTCGGGCCTTTTTCACAAACCTCTTAGTGTGTGCTCGATCTCGGCTCTTCATCTTTTTTCTCGGTTCTCGGGGGCAAAACCGCCCACAGGGGTTCTCAACCCCGTGCGCGGACGCACGTCTTCATTCAGCGCATCATGTTGTGAGCTCGGACTCCGCCGCGCTTTCGACGGCTAAGGCGCTTCATTGCAGCGGCAGGCGACCGCTTGTCCCTCGGTCTGGATGCCGCCGGAGACAAAGTCGGATTCACCCTGTTGGCCTGTCGAACGCACTACCTGCTAATTGCGATCATCGGGGTCGGGGACGCCACGAATCCTCGGGGTGGCGGGGGACGGCGTCACCGACTCCCGTGGCGCTACGAGCGACTTCCCTGCTTCCTTCGCAGCGCTCTGGCCGAATCCTGGCCACCGCTGGACGGGGCTGCGCCGCCAGCACGCTCTGGACCACCGCAGCGGTGGGGGATCGTGGTCGTCACGGCCGGTAAGGGGCGGAAGTTCGCGCAGGCAGTCCGCCCGTTTCCCCGGATTCTTGTCAAAGACGCAGCGTTCCTCGCGAAGATGGGATGAGCGCGGCGCCAATCTGCAGCGCAAGGAAACTCAACGTTTTCATGGCCTTGGATTTTCCAAGCCGGGAGTGGAGAGCAAGACTTCACGGGCGTCCTGGGCTCAAGACAAGGCTTGACGGTACTCCCGATTCCCGGTGCGCGCTCTCCGTGACGGACCGCGGGCTCCCCGCGGACCACTCGTCCGGGGGCCAGGTTGCGGACCCGTCCATTCCGGTACACAAATTTACCACCAAGAAAGCAACGTAGGCGAAGGGAACCCGTTCGGATTTCTGAAATCCGAACGGGCGACGGAGGGATTCAAGTGGTTTCGTGCTCCACCGACTCCGCCACGTTCCTCACGGAGTCGCGGAAGAAGGATGGGGTGAGGCCCGTGATTCGTTTGAAGGCGACGTTAAACGCGGACTTGGAGGAGAAGCCGACGGTCCGCGCGATCCCCTCAATTGAGTAGTGCCGGAATTGCTCGTCGGCGAGCATGCGTCTGGCTTCGGAGATGCGGAAGCGATTGATCAGATTCGGGAAGGTGGTCCGATAGTGGGAGCGGATGATCTGGGACAGGTACTTGGAGCTCACGTTCATTTCAGCCGCGAGCTTCTCGATGGTGAGGTCGCTCTTCAAGTAGACCTTCTCTTCTTGGAACGCTTTGCGTAGCTGCCGCAGCAGTTCGTCTTTCCTGTCCTCCGGGATGCGTCCACCGCCGGTACGGGGCCTTTGCGAACGATCATTCGAGGCTGGGTTGTGGATCTCGCGTTCCAGACTGTCGATCACTCTCTCGGAGTTCATCAGCTCGAGGTTCTTGCGGACGAGTTCTCTGTAGGCGCGGGCTTTCTTCGCGTACAGGTTCGACACGACGAGGGCGAATACGACCACCAGGGCCAACACGACCGCCACAAAGCGGAGCCGCAGTTTCGCCGTGCGAAGCTGCTCGGTCCGAAGGGCGATTTCCCGTTCTTTCCGCTCGGTTTCGTACTTGATTTGGAGCTCGTTGATCTGCCGTAGATTCTCTTCGATCAAAAGGGAGTCCTTGCGATCGGCGTACTCTTTTTGGTAACGGAGAGCGGAACGATAGTCGCCGAGGCCTTCGAAAATGATGGCCAGGTTGCCCAGCGCGTCGACGTACTCCTGCTTGAAGTTGTTGGTGCGCGCCAGTTCGATGAGCTCCTGAGTGATGGCCCTGGCCTCCCGGTAGCGCTTCTGTCCGACCAAGGCGTTGGACAAGTTGGTCAGGCTTTGGAGGTACAACTGAACGTTGCGCAGCTCCTTCCACGCGCTGACCGCTTCGCGAGCGTAGCGCTCAGCCTGACGGTACCGTCCAGAGAGGTTGCACACAAAACCGAGATTGTTTGCGGCGACCGTTTTGTAGAACAGATCTGCGTCGTTAGAAGAGTACACGCTGATCAGGTACTGCTCCGACCGCGCCAGGTCGCCCTTTTCTCCGTAGGCGGTGGCCAGATTGAGCAAGTACTCCGTCTCCGCAGCTTTGTCGCCCCGCGCTTTGGCTCTTTGCACGAGTCGCTCGAAGGTCTCGATCCCTTTCTGGTAGTTCTTGGTTTGCATGTTCAGGACGGCGAAATTGTTCATCGCGTACTCGACCGTCTCGTCGTCGCCGGCCTGCTCGGCGTCCTTCATGGCCCTGAGGTAGTACTCGGCGGCTTTCTCGTAGTCGCCGCGGAAGCTGTAATAGCGGCCGTACCGGAGCCACAACCGTCCCCTCGCCTCGGGGTTGGA
>CAYXFI010000575.1:0-2297 GCA_964464205.1 uncultured Cytophagia bacterium | reverse complement strand
CTACCCTAAGACACGGTTACCAGTTTCTACCCTCAGTCGCCGCCAGAGGCGGCTCCCACAACGAGCCAAAGCAGGGGAACAAGCTTGTCGGACGTCTCCCGGTCGCGACCGATCGCCTCCAGAGTTTGCTCCCGGAAAGAATCCGCTACCACCAGACCGCCTACTCACCCGTCCACCCTTCGGGGCCAGCGCCGTCGAGTGAGAATGGCTTGAAGCCAATTCGCAGCGCTGGGGAGTCGTCCGGCAGCGAGAAATCCCCGAGCTCGGGTGCGGCAAAGCCCGGATCGGCAATCAGCGAATGCACGTCCTTCCCGAGGGCTTGCCATTCCGGCCACGTGAGGCCGTCGCAATCGAACGGCTGTGCGTTCGCCCTCCAGTACAGGTTGTAGTCGCAGTCGAAAGCGCCGTCCTTCCACCGGCCCGTGAGCAGCTTGCCGCTGCGCCAGTACACGATGTTGCGCTCAAACGAAAAAGACTTGTGCTTTTCCGCCCGGGTGCGCTGGATCTGCGCCTCGCGACTCAGCGCGAAAATGTTGTTGCGCACGACGTTCTCGCGCCCGTAGTGCTGGTGGAACCCGCCGGTCTTCGTGCGGTACACGATGTTGTTCTCGATCAGAATCTCGCTGCTCCCTTCGTCCGGGTAAATGCCCCAGCCGCCGTACCCGTAGGATTCCACGTCGTGGATCAGGTTGGAGCGAATCGTCGTCCCTGGCGAGACGCCCAGCGTGTAGATCCCACCCATGTCGCTGAGCACCCCTTGCCCGATATCGTAGATGTGGTTCCACTCGATTCTGTTGCCCGTCGCCAGGCTCGGACCGTAGCCCCACGTCCAGCCTACGGAAATACCGGTGTAGTAGAAGTCGTGGATTTCGTTGTGCAGGATCCGATTGTCGCCGCTCTGACCGACCCAGATTCCGACGGCGCTCGGGAACACCCGTCCACCGGCCCAGATCCGGTTCCCCGCCACGAGATTGCCCGACGTGCGCTCCGCCTCGTTCTCGCGAATCACCGGCTCGCCAATTTTCACCCCACCCGCACCCAAATCGAAGATTCGGTTCCTCACCACGCGATTGCCCACGCATCCCCGGGCGAACTCGACGCCGTATCCGCCCAGGTGTGATAGTTCGCACCCTTCGACCGAGCACTCCCGAGCCCCCTCCGCGTGGATCGCCCCGCTCACGACGTAAGCAGCCTGCGTAATCCCGCCAGCATCGGCAGGCCTTCCCCGAGGGCTGTAGTTCGGGGGAAACCACCAGTCCGTGTGGGACAAAGTGATGTTGCGCAGCACAACGTGCTCCACAAACCGACCCGCAGCGGGTTCTCCGCGGAGTTCGACCAGGCGCTCCAGACGAGGCGCAATGAGCACCGTGTTCTCCACGGTCTCGCCCGGGAGCGGCGCGTACAGGAGTTCTCCGGTGCGGCGATTCAGCACCCACTCCCCAGGAGCGTCGAGTGCGGCGCGGACGTTTTCCACCCAGTACCGCGCGGGGAGATTCTTCTCGTCGATCAGCTTGTGCACGCTTCGCTTGCCGAACGTCACGATTCGCTCTTTCTCGTCCACGGACAGGATCGGCAGATGCGACTCCGTCCAGCGGTGAAGCACGATCACTTCTCCGCTCTCGAGGTCATCCCAGGCTGCGAGGTCACCTTCGCGGTAGCGGAAGCGCTTCTGTCCCTGATTCCACCGCGTTTCGGGCGTAATGTCCAGCACCTCTTCGATCCGATAGTACCCCTCGTTCGGCCGTCTCGCGCGCGGACGCCTCCGGCCGTTCACGAAGAGCTGGCGGAAAAACCAACGTCCCTCTCGCACTTCCGGAAGCTGGAGCCTCCACAACCGCAAGCCCGACTCACAGGTTTCCACCCAGCCTGTAAGGCGCACCCCACCGCTCAGCACCGCCCGCTCTCCTTCGGCCGAAACCAAGGTCGTCCACGAGTCCTCAGGAGAAACTACGATCGTGCTGTCAAGAAAATACGTGCCGCCCCGAAGCACGACCCGAACCCGCGCGCCAGGTTTTGCCTGCATTTGTCGCCACGCTCTACCCAGCTCGAGGGCTTTCTGTATGCTGGCCACGGGACCGTCCGACTGCTGCGAATCCGGCTCCGGCAAACACCCTGACCACGCATCGCTTCCATCGGGCGAGACGTAGATCGTGAGCTGCGGTGTTGCTTCCTCCGATTTGCCGGCGAACCCGGAGAAAAGAAAGCCCGCCACTGTTCCCAAACAAACGAGCCACGCTGCGCCGGCGACCTTCGTCATCATATCGCTTCTCCGGTGACTGGCGCAAATTCCGCTCGCC
>CAYXFI010000574.1:0-2298 GCA_964464205.1 uncultured Cytophagia bacterium | reverse complement strand
ATCGTCTGGCGGCCCCGCGAAGGGACCAGCCTGCGCGCGAACGTGGGTTCTGGCTTTCGGGCGGCCAGTGTGGCGGAGGCCTACTCGAAGACGTACGTGTCCGGGATCCGTGTGGAGCCGAATCCGGACCTTCGCGCCGAACGTGGTTGGACAGCCGAGCTTGCCGGTTCGCAATCGTGGAAGAACCTGCGACTCGAGCTAGCCCTTTTCCACAACCGTTTCCGCAACTTGATCGAGCCGCAGGCCGACGTCACCAACACGGTCCGCTTCGAAAACGTGACCGACGCCCGGCTGTCCGGCTTCGAGATCGCCTTCGACTTCGCCACCCATCTGCCAGTGGGCCGGGTGGCGGCCGGTGCGAGCTACCTTTACCTCGACACGGAGGATCTGTCCCTGCACAAACCCCTCGCCTACCGTTCGCGACACACGTTGCAGACACACCTGCAATGGCAGCACGGGCGTCTCCGGCTGGGAGCGGACTACAGATACCTCAGCCGCGTGGAGAGGGTTCAAATCTACTACCGTGACGACCGTGTACCGCAGAAGGTCCTTGACCTGCGGGCCGCCCTCGAACTTGGGCCCGGGGAGATTTCCTTTGAAGTGGCCAACGCGCTCAACTACGCCTACACGCAAATCGAGCGCAACCTGGAACCCATCCGTAACTTCCGACTCGCCTACTGGTGGAGCTTCTGACTTAGCTCCCCGTGCACAAACCACAAGAGACGGAGCAGCAGGAATGAAGCGACTTCTTCTCGCCGCAGCACTCCTCGGACTCGTACTGAGCTGTTCCCGCACACCCACTGCAGTTCGCCTGAAGGACGTGGACCTTCGGGTCTTTCACCCCGTGTTCGAAGTCCAAAGGACGGACCCGTCCGCGTACAAGCGGGTCCACCTACCGTACGTGGCCAGCGAAAAGCGCGAAGTGTGCAACTTCTCGCTCGAGGTGAATCTGCCCGACTCCCTGGACGGTTGGGCCGTGTACCTGGCCGTGTCGGTGGACGACTACGCCGAAGTTACCGTGTCCGACAGCCTGGTGGACAAGGTCTACAGTCTTCGCGAGGTGTACCTGGGTACCCACACGCCGGGCAAGACGATTCCGGTTCGGCTCCGCTGCTGGGCCCTTGATGAACCGACCCGGCTTCGGGGCCTCACGGTAATCGTCCGCCCCGAAAGGCACCACCGGCTGCGGGAAGCGGAGGGACGGTTTTCCCGCCTGCTCCGCCTGCGCGAGGAGACCTACTCGGAATGGGAATGGACCCGTCGCGATCCACCCGGCGCGGCGTGGAGCCGGGGCGGTCCCGGGATCGAATGGACCGGCCGCGGTTCGGTCGCGTGGTTTCGCACGTGTCTGGTCAAGCCTTCCGAACTGAATGGATTTGACACGCGCCGGGATAGCCTTTGGCTTCGTCTCGCCGTCGACGATTCGGCCGTCCTGTTCCTGGAGGGGAATCCCGTAGCTCACTTCCGGAGGGGTGCGGAAGTAGCGCTGCCACCGGACTGGCAGACCGGGAAACCGGTCGACCTGCGTCTGAAGATCATCAATTTCCGCGGCCCGGGGCGTTTCGTGGGAGCTTGGCTGGTCAGTTCCAGGCTGACCCGGCTTCTACCGCAGGTCGAAGACCTCTTGCGCACCGTTCGTGGGGTGCGACTCTTCCTGGAACAGTACCCCTCCGTCCCACCCTCCTGGGACGAGCAATTCCACAGCGTCGCTCACTCGCTCACCGAGCTGGAGGGAACACAACCGCGCGACCCGGACGATCTCGGCGCATGGCTGGAACGGGCGGAACGAGAGCTCTCTGAACTTCGCAGCCGGACGGAAACGCACCCGCCGTTCGTGTGCGGTCCCTACCTGCAGGATGTCGGCCCAGACCGAATCGTCGTGATGTGGGAAACGCCGACGGCCTGCCGGGGCATCGTCCACTTTCGCCCAAAAAGGGTCGGAGAGTCCGGATGGAAAACCGTGCAGGAGTCCACGGCACGCCGCATCCACGAGATCCGTTTGACCGGCCTGGAGGCGGACGCGGAGTACGAGTATTGGGTCCAGTCGAACCGCGCCGCCTCGAGCACGCACGCCTTCCGGACGGCACCGACCGGTCGCAAACCGTTCCGGCTCGCCGTGTGGGGTGACAGCCGTAGTGACCCCTACGCCCACGAAACCGTCATCCTGCAGATGGTGCGCTATCGGCCGGATCTCGCCGTCAACGTAGGCGACGTAGTAGGGCACGGCGCGAGCTTGCCGCAGTGGGTGGAGATGCACTTTCGTCCCATGCGCTGGCTCGGAGCAACCACTCCCACCTA
>CAYXFI010000573.1:0-2300 GCA_964464205.1 uncultured Cytophagia bacterium | reverse complement strand
GGGCACACGCTCCTGGCCCGCGCCGACCTGATCACCGGCCAGGTGCTGGGCTACGGCCTGGTTGTAGAATAGGTGACTGGGCCCGATGCGGAGCGGAGCGCTGCCCAGACGAAAAACGATGGCCGGGTACGACACGGCCGCTCAGCTCGCAGGCGACTCGTTGCTGTCCACCCCTGCAGGGTGCAGCTTGCGGACCCGGTCCGAAGCCGCGCCCGGTGCGGGGTCCCAAAGCCGCCGGTGGCTGAAGACCGGGCACGGAACCGGTTCCCGGCGGACCGTCCGCCGCCGAAGCGGGCACCGAACGGCAGCACGAAGATAGCCAGGACATCCTTCGCGGGAGCCGTCGCCCTGTCGTCTTTCAGACCGAAGCTACACGCTGTAGGAACAGGTCCCGGCGGCGGATACCAGCCGCTCCTCGGGCACGGACCTCGGAAAGTTGCTAGGGAGGCATTCCGGTCAAAGAAATGCGAGCGCCTTTCCCCGAGATTTCGGACGTGAACGCCTACGACCTGCGGGAAGAGCATCGACGCCTCTCCACTGCGCGCTACGCGATCCTGCTGCTTCCGTACGAGCGCACCACTACCTACGTCGGCGGCACGGCCGGCGGACCTCAGGCCTTCGTCGCGGCCTCCCAGCAGGTCGAGCTGTACGACGCCGAACTGGACCGCGAGCCCTATCGCGCCGGCATCTACGCTGCGCCGGCTCTGCGCTTCGCACAGGAGTGGGACGAAAGCGAATGTCTGGCGAGAATCCGGGCGGCAGCTTCCAATTTGCTGGAGCAGAACAAAATCCTGATCGGGATCGGGGGCGAGCACACGGTCACTCTGCCTTTGGTTCAGGCCCATCAGGCGCGCTTCCCCGATCTTCAAGTGCTCCAGCTGGACGCCCACGCTGACCTGCGAGACGAGTTCGAAGGCACTCCGCTGAACCACGCCTGCGTGATGCGTCGGGTACGAGAGCTGGTCAGTCACGTGGCTGTCGGCGTGCGGAGCATGAGCAGGGAGGAAACCGACTTCGTAGAGGAGAACGAGATACCAATCTTCGCCGCGCGCGACTTCGTACTGGGCAGGACAGGCCCTGAGGAGGTTGTCGCTGCGCTCGACCCCGGCCGGCCGGTGTACGTCACCATCGATCTGGACTGTTTCGACCCGTCGGAGGCGCCGGGCGTGGGCACACCTGAGCCCGGGGGACTGAGCTGGTACGGTGTCACCTCGATTCTGGAGCGCGTGGCCGCCGAGCGGAGGGTAGTAGGCTTCGACGTGGTGGAACTCCGCCCGTTGCAGGACTCGGTGGTGACCGAGTACCTGGCTGCCAAGCTTGTGTACCGGATGATCGGATACCTGGAACGGTGAAAACCCTGGGATCGCTCCGCGCCGGGGCCATGTGATGAGGGTTCCGAGGGGCTACTCCCGTTTTCCCGCCCCAATCCTCCGTACCGATCTCGACCGCGAAGCCAACCCCTGCCCCATGCTCGAACGGCGTCGACGGGAAAAAGGTTAGACTGGTCACCCATGTTCCGCTCGTGACCTCGCGCGGCCCGCTAGCCCCACTCTACATCTACCCCTCTTGAGCCTGCAACCCGCCGGATATTTCGAGGTTCGAGCGTCCTCCTCCGCTTGTATCAAGCCGCAAGGGGCAGGGCGCGGAGGGCCGAACGACACCAGGCGGCGAAAACCTGCGACCTCAGCATACGCGGAAAGCACAATGCGGCCCGGACGACACCGGAAGGTTGGCACGCCCGCAGCCGCGTAGGTCCAGCAGAAGCCGGACGCTCCATGCCGGGAGGCCACGCGCGAGTTCCGAGGGACGCGCTCCTCCGCGTCCTCGGGTTGAGGCGGGGGCCGGGAGAAGCAGGGGCGACCTAGCGGGGGCCGCCCATCGCCGCCCGGGGGTACCAGCGTAGGTGTGCGAAGGCGGTGGAGAGTAGGGGCAAGACCCGGTGAGGACACCGTGCAAGGAGCCACTCCCGCCGTTTCCGAGGCCTGCGCCGAGGGGGACGTCGCGAAGGTCACGTGGCCTCCGGCCACGGGTGGCGCGCTCTGCGTCCGGTACGGGCCCGACGCTCCGACGGACAGTGGAACCCCCCGACTCGGAGGGACGCGCTTCTGCGCGTCCGGGCAGGCATCGGAGAAACAAGTCCCGTCGGCGATCCATTCCCCGCCGCTCGGCGCGGCGTAGGTCGGGCCGGAGCCCGACCCTCCAAGATGATCCCCGTGCTTATTGGTTTGCTGTTGAGGCAATAGACAATGCGGGGAATGGTGCTTGGAGTAGTTGTCAGAGTTTTGTAGTATGTCGTTATT
>CAYXFI010000572.1:0-2302 GCA_964464205.1 uncultured Cytophagia bacterium | reverse complement strand
AGTACCACGTTCGTCGAATTGAAGAGCACGAATCCCGGTTCGCCCTGCTCGAGCGCCCGCTTGTCCAGCGCGAGCGCTCCGACCACGTGCTTCTCATCCCCCACGCGACGAGTCAACAGGGCCACCACATCGTGGCGGTCGAACACCGTGATCCCGAGCCGTCTGACCTCCTTCGCCAGGCATTCGAACATGTAGCGGGAAGTCCGCGGACCGGCCGCGGTAGCGCGCTGCCGGGGATCGTGGTCCGTCTTGTAGCCTACGTAGCCGCCGTATCGGTCGTGGGGAAACGGTACGCCCAGGCTCACCAGGTGGAAGAAGGCCTGCACTGAACCCTGGGCTTCGCACAGGGCCAGGTCTCCGTGCATGCATCCCCCGTTGAAGAGGTCCTGGGCCATCTGATAGGGGGAATCGGGCATGTCTCCGGCCACGGAGAGTTTGTAGTACGTCTGTTTGTCAGATCCGGCGTTGTTAGACGTACCTGCGCCCCACCGCTCGGTCACGATGGCCACGTCGGACTGTCCGTGGCGCACGAGTTGGACTGCGGCGTTCAACGCGGCGGCGCCGCTCCCCACTACCAGCGTGTTCACCGAATACACCGGGATGCGCATGCCTCGAATTTCGACGGTGCTCTTTTCCACGCTCCCGCCTCCGTCACAAGACCGTTCTACACACCCTCCGGATTCCGCCAGCGACTGCGCTCTCAGCCGGTCCCTCCGTCGCTGACAGCATCGCGCAAATCTTCGGTCGACCGCTCGAGCCGGTCCAAATACCGATGGATACCCTCCGCCGCGCGCATGCCCTCGTACACTGCCCGCACCACTGTGGTCCCGCCGTTCACCGCGTCTCCCCCCGCGAACACGCCGGGGACCGAAGTGGCGAAGTCCGCCTCCACCACGATCAGCCCACGTGCGTCCACCCGCACGTTCTCCAGCGCGAACGCCGTTTCCTCCTCAAGCTGCTGTCCCAGGGCTTCGACCGCCAGTTCCACCGGCAGCACGTACTCGCTCCCGCTCAGCACTTCAGGTTTCCTGCGGCCCGAAGCGTCCAGGCCGACCAAGTGGGTTCGCGCTACCTTGAGGCCCGTGAGGCGTCCGCCTTCTTCCAGATAGTCCAGTGGCTGGCTCAGGATCAGAAAGTGCACTCCGGCGTCCATTGCCTTCTGCCGTTCGCTCGGCCACGCAGGCATCTCCGCCAGCGACCTCCGGTACACCAGGTAAACGTCCTTGGCGCCCCGTCGAGCGGCGGTCACGGCGGCGTCCATCGCCGTGTTTCCACCCCCGAGCACCGCCACGCGCTCCGGCACCCCCGCGGCAGGATCGTCTTTCATTCGGCGCAGGAAGTAGAGAGCATCCACCACGCCCTCCGGCCGTCGCGTGGCCGTTGGCAGCGGCTGGGAACGAACAAGTCCGGTTGAAATGAAAACGGCATCGTACCGTTCCCGGAACCACCTGAGGGGACGTTCAGGCCCAAGGTGCTCGCCCAGACGGCGCTTCAACCTCCCGGAAGCTTCGGCGCTTCCCAAAACGTGTTGCAGCTCCCGAAAGACCGATTCGCTGCGCACCCGTTCGTCGGGAATCACGAGGACCGGAAGTCCCCCTTCCCGCCTCTCGCGCTCGAAGACGTGCACTTCGTACCCCAACTGCAGGAGCTTCCCGGCGCAGGCCAGTCCTGCGGGTCCTGCTCCGATCACGGCCACCGTCCGTCCGCGACTCCTTTCAGGGACCGAGAGCGCGAGAATACCTTCTTCTCGCGCGCGGCGGGCAATGTCCCACTGGATCAGGGCGATCGACACGGGCCGGCCGTTCACCAGGTTTTCGATGCAAGCCCCTTCGCACAGGACCTCCACCGGGCAAACCAGCGCGCAGATTTCGGGGAACAGATTGCGGTCCAGCAGGATGCGGTAGGCCCCTTCGAGATCCCCCCGCGCGTACGCCTTGATGAATGCGGGAATGTCCAGTCCGACGGGGCATGCTAGCTGGCACATCGGCGAGTCGCAATTCCGGCAGCGCTCGGCCTCCCGGAGCAGTGTGTCCGCAGCCCTGCGCCGTGCTTCCCTGTACTCCGGCCCGTAGATGGCGTTGTCGCGAACGACACAGCCGGTCTTCCCACCGTCCCTCATGATCTGCGTGCACGCCGAACAGGTGACGCAGACTTTGTGACGGTCCATCTCCCCCTTTTCGAGCAAATCCCGCACGGAACCGGGGTAAGCAAAGGCGCCCCTACCCTGCCCGATGAGGGCCGCCCAGCCGCGCTCAACGACCGCGGCGGCCACATACGGCTTGTAGAGTCGCAGGCAGGCGTA
>CAYXFI010000571.1:0-2318 GCA_964464205.1 uncultured Cytophagia bacterium | reverse complement strand
GGGCCGCGGTGACGGAGTGCCCGGGATGGGATGGGAGCAACTACGTTGCTGCGTTGGGCAGAGCCGAATTGGAGCATCTGTGAGGGAGGTGAACAGCCGTGTTGCGATGGGCGGTGCTGCTCATGCTGGGTCTCACGCTGACGCGCTACCACGGTTGTTCTTCGGAAGGTCAACGAGAGACGGAAGGCGCCCCGATGGAACAAGATGAATACGCCGAACTGCGACGGCGGATGGTGGAGGAGCAGATCGAGGCGCGGGGAGTGAAGGACGAGCTCGTGCTCAACGCGATGCTCAAGGTTCCGCGCCACGAATTCGTGCCCCCTGCGCTCCGCGACAATGCCTACGACGACACACCCCTGCCGATCGGCTACGGTCAGACGATCTCCCAGCCTTACATCGTCGCCCTCATGACGGAATGTCTTGGCCTCAAGGGCGGCGAGAAAGTGCTGGAGATCGGAACCGGTTCGGGGTATCAGGCTGCCGTGCTGGCGGAGATTGCGGGGGAAGTGTACACGATCGAGATCGTGGAGCCTTTGGCCAAGGAGGCGGCCGAGAGGCTCGAGCGGCTGGGGTACGAGAACGTACACGTTCGGCACGGGGACGGTTACTACGGCTGGCCGGAAAAAGCACCCTTCGATGGGATCATCGTGACGGCGGCGCCTGACGAAGTTCCCAAACCCCTGCTGGACCAGCTCAAACCGGGGGGCAAGCTGGTGATTCCCGTGGGAGAGTGGAGCCAGGATCTGATCGTGGTGAGCAAGGACGAGAGGGGGCGAATTCACCGACGCAGCGTGATCCCGGTCCGCTTCGTCCCGATGACGGGCGAGGCGCAGAAACACTGAACCGGACGAACGTCGCAGTGGATAGTGTGGGCCGTGACTCTCCGTGGCGGGGGCATGGGCGTCTCGTACGGATGAGGTGGGGCGGCGGTTGCCTGCGGACTTTCGTTTCGGTGATCCAGCCCAAGCGGCTTCGCACTTCATCCCCTTCGAAGTGGGGCGAGACGAACGGTTGAGTCGCTGAGATGATCACCACTTGAGGGCGGTGCAGGGGGTTTCCTCGGCTTTCGCACCCTACCGTGATGCAGCGGTTCGTGTGGGATTGGGCTTCGCCGACTGGGGTGGTTTGTCTGCAACTCGGGCTCCGAGTGCTCGTAACAGGGGGTGTGTGCGGGAAGCGCGGAACCTACGCGGAGGAGGAGAAGATGCCGGAGCAGGTGACGAAGCGTCTGTTCCGTTCGCCGACGGACCGGATGATCGCGGGCGTCTGCGGCGGGTTTGCCGAGTACTTCGGGGTGGATTCTACCATCGTGCGCGTCTTGTGGCTGCTCAGTCTGTTCGCCGGCGGTGTGGGTTTCTGGATGTACATTGCCGCGTGGGTGATCGTACCGGAACGGGCGGCCGAAGCGGGGGAGGTGCGCCGGAGCGGAGGCGCGGGCGTGCTCATCGGCATTCTGCTCGTTCTGATCGGCTTGGCGTGGTTGGGGCACACCGGGCACTTCTTCGGCTTCTACTACCCTCCGTACTGGCCAGAGTGGGACGCCCGCTGGAGGTTCGGCTGGTGGTGGGGTGACGTCGGCGATTGGCTGCCAATTTTGATCATCGCGGCGGGCGTCGCGTACATCGTGTACCTCCTGACACGGGGCAAGGAGGCGACCCCTCCACCGCAAACGCCGATGGAAGGACCGGCTTCCGAAGGTCCTAGTGCGGAAGCGGCGCCATCTCGGCGCCTCTACCGAGTGCGACAGGGCCGAATGATCGCGGGGGTGTGCACCGGTCTGGCCGATCACTTTCACACCGACCCCAACCTGATCCGGTTACTTTGGGTTTTGGGCACGGTGCTCACTTCACTCATCCTCGGGATTGTGGCCTACATTGTGATGGCGATTGTGGTGCCGGAGCGACCTGAAAGCCCGCCCGCTATGGCACGGGCGGGGGAATAGGCCGGGAGCAACTCCGGTTCTTTTCCCCACGGGTGGTCACCTCCACGAGGGGGCCGGTGCACTGGCGGGGCAGAGCGGGCAGATCTCGACTGATCCGTCAATTGCCCGGGTGGAGGGCCAGTCGCCGTGAGGGACAGGAAGTCGCGTTTGGGGGTGGCGCCCGTAACATGCGCAGGTGGAGGCACCTCAGGGTGGCGACGGGGGAGTTCTCCCCTCGGCTGGGGATGCCTCGGTGAACTGTGTGGGGCGACGCCCTGATGCACGAATCCATTGGACGCGCGGGGGCCTCCGCGGGCGGACCCTCCTGGACTGTGCCAACGGTGGGAGCACGAGTGCGCGCCACCACGTAGCCTGTTCACCCGGCGCATCCTCGTGC
>CAYXFI010000570.1:0-2328 GCA_964464205.1 uncultured Cytophagia bacterium | reverse complement strand
GGTGGGGAGCTCGGGGACCTTGCGGCCTGAAGCAGGTGCTGCGGCAGACTGGAAGCTGGAGACCCCGTGGTGGGGGGTGCGAACTGGGGGGACCTCGCGGTCAGTCGGGAGCCAAGTCGTCGTATTTTGCACGCCAGGGCCCCGGCTGAGAGGCCAGTGAATTTCCTGGCCCGCTGTACGACCTGCTCTTGATAGGGGACAGTGTAGCGTTGTCGCAGGCTTTGGAATGCGCGGTGCGAAGTCAGGAGACTTCGCACTCCGGCCCACCTACTTCCCTCGAGTCGAGGGCAAGGACGAGCTACTTCCCGGCCCGATGCTCCAGGTGCGAAATCAGGAGATTTCGCACTCCCTGGATTCTCTGCGAAGTCAGGAGACTTCGCACTCCACTCCCGGGCGCTCGCGGTGCGAGGTCGGGAGACTTCGCGCTCCCTTGAGTCTTTGCGGAGTCAGGAGACTTCGCACCGCATGGGCGGGAGGAAGTCCCTTGGGACTTGGTTCTGTACGTTTGGAACCGGCTGGGATGGAGGAACGCTGCGACGTGGGACGCGAATACGGTCACCTTAGCTGGGGGTTCCTCGCTGCACGTGCTGGTCCTGCGGTGAACCGGCGCAAACGAAGTGCACGTTTCGGTTGGCTTGATGTGGAGGATTTGGTACATTCGCGCCGAAAGCGGATCGTGGTAGGACGATCCGTGGAGAAGTAGGCGGCGGGGTGCCCGACAGCGTACACTGGTACGGGTTCTTGCTGCAATGGATACGGGGGTCATCTCGCGTCACCCAGACCTACATTACCACGTACTGCACGAACTACTGACCGCAGACCAGACCTTCCTCGCCAAATGACCCCTGGCGCTGTTTGTGGGCCTCAGCGCAAGTTTGGCGAAACTCCTCGGGAAACGGGCTACTGATCCCGTCACGGGAGCGTAGCTCGCACAGAACTGTGGCCTGGTCAACCCGGCCACACGGGGATTGGTGCGCGGTGGAAACCGTTTGGAGGGGACAATGCCGCTCGTGTTGAATTTCTCCCATCCTTTGACGGAGGAACATCTTTCTGCGCTCGGCGAACTCGTGGGTTCCAAGATCGAGGAGGTGCGGGAGTTCAAAACCCTCTTCGATCACCACAAACCCTTTGCGCCGCAGGCTCGAGAACTTGTGGACTCCATTGGCCTGACGCCGGAAGAATGGCAGACGAGACCTCTGCTGGTGAATCTTCCGAGCTTGAACGTGATCGCCGCCCTCGTTCTGGCGGAGTTGCATGGCCGCTGTGGATACTTCCCGGCAGTAATTCGGCTTAGGCCTGTGGAAGGTAGTGTGCCGCCCCGGTTCGAGGTGGCTGAGGTGCTCAACTTGCAGGCGGTGAGGGACGCAGCGCGTCACGCTCGCTAGGAAAAATGCGGGCGGTTCGGGGGTCTTACGAGGGATCCCCACAGCGCAACGGACGCTCGCCGTGTGCCCGAAGGGCGGGATCATTCCCATTGAACGTTCGAGGCAGCCGGCCCTACGCCGGTGAAAGCCGGGGAGGGAAGTACGTTCGCGAGGGAAACCAATCTCCAGGAGGAGGATGACCATGGGACGAAAAGGTATGGTTCTGCTGGTGGGGGAGCAGCCGGCGCCCAACCTGCTGCCGTTGAGGCACGTGGGGCCCGACGAGGCACTCCTGGTGTACACGAGCCGAACGCGAAGGATTGCGAGCAACTTGAAAACGCTCTTCGGCGGAGGTTGCGTGTGCCACGAGCTGGAAACCGATCCGTACTCGATCTCCGGGATTCACCAGGCCTTGCGAGAGAAGCTGAACGAGTCAGAGCTGGCCGGAATCGACTGGCTCTTCAACATCACCGGCGGGACCAAACCGATGGCCATTGCGGCACTCTGGCTCGCGCAGGAGATGGGAAAGCAAGTTCTCTACTTCCAGACGGAGGGTCGACAGAGCAAGCTGTACTACTACCAGATCTCCCCGTCGGGCCCGTCACTGACAGGAGAAGAACAATTGACGGCCAAAGTGACCATCGACGATCTGCTACGAATGCACATTGGGGACTACCAAGAGGGCCAACCGAAGGACAATTTCGAGGGAGGGGTGGCGGAGCTCTTGCGTGGCAGCAACCACATCGAGGAAGCGAAGTTCTTCCTCACCTTCCCCAACGAACCCACCCTCGAAATCGACTTCCTTGTACGCTGCGGTGACCGATTCGGCGTGGGGGAAGTGAGGATGACGGCGGGCAAACGGGCCATCGATGGGTTGCAGGCCGCAGCCGAACAACGGCACCTGGGCACCTACATCGCAAAATTCCTCGTCTCCGGCAGACCTGTGCACTGGAACACCCGGCAG
>CAYXFI010000569.1:0-2347 GCA_964464205.1 uncultured Cytophagia bacterium | reverse complement strand
TTTAGCGCACTTGATGTACACGGAACCCAAAGGCACCGAATCTTGTGATCTTTGTTAAGAGGAAATTTGACAGTCTGAACCATCACCAAATCTGTGGGACCTCTGAACAAAAATACTGAACTGAGGTCGCTTTTTCTTGGCAAGTCCGCCTCGGGAGACGTAAAGCTGGGCCGGACGCTACGCGAAGCGTAGTTTGCCCCACATCCGCACAAGTCCGTAGCCCGACAGGGCCGAGGCACTGAGCGCGGTGGCGGCCGCTACGCCGTTGCCGTAGATGACGAATCCCGTGCCGAAGAGAAAACCGTAGACAAGCACCAGACCCAGAAACACGCAAAGTAGTTCGTTGGGAAGGTTCCAATCCAGTGGCGGCGAGTCTTCGCGCCCGGATTCGGCCTCGAGGTAAGGATGGATCGCCTTCCAGCCAGGTCCGCCCGGATACACCTTCCGGTAGAAAGAGACCAGCGTTCTGGCATCGGTGGGCGGTGTGATGAAAGTCACCGCGAGCCAGCCGATCGTCGTCAGAAACACACCGATGACTAGCCTCTGCCATTCGGCGAGCTCGGGCAGGCCCATTCGGGGGTACAAGATCTCGAGAAACACCGCTACGAGGAAGGAAATCACCATGGCGGCAATCTCGCTGGCCGCACTGATGCGCCACCAGAACCAGCGCAGAAGGAAGAGCAACCCTGTACCCGCCCCCACCTGCAGCATGATGTGGAACGCCTGCAGTGCGTTGCTGAGGAAAAGCGCCAGGATAGCAGCCAGCACCATCAGCACGAAAGTGGAGATCCTGCCAACCAGGACCAGCTCCCTCTCGGGAGCGTCCGCACGCACGAATCGCTTGTAGAAGTCGTTCACTACGTAGGAGGCTCCCCAGTTCAGGTGGGTGGAAATGGTGGACATGAGGGCGGCCACGAGCGAGGCGATCATCAGTCCCAGGACCCCACTGGGCAGAAATGTGAGCATGGCCGGGTACGCCAGATCGTGGCGCACAATCCCGCTGGGGATCTGGGGAAAGGCGTTGCGCAGGTCGGCCAGGTTCGGGAACACGGCGAGGGAACCCAGGGCCACGATGATCCAGGGCCAGGGTCGAAGTGCGTAATGGGCGATGTTGAACAGGAGAGTGGCTCCTACCGCGTGGCGCTCATCCTTGGCTGCGAGCATTCGTTGGGCGATGTAACCACCGCCGCCCGGCTCGGCACCGGGATACCACACGCTCCACCACTGCACCAGCAGGGGAATCAGAAACACTGTGAGAACGAGCGACGTGTCGGAAAAATCGGGCAGAATCGAAATCCGCCCCGCCACATTGGGGTGATGCAGGAGACCGGAAATCCCGCCCACTTGGGGCAGGCGCAGCACCACGACCGCTGCTGCCACAGAGCCCACCATCGCCATGAAGAACTGGAAGAAATCAGTGATCAGCACTCCACGGAGACCGCCCAGCATGGAGTACACCACCACGATCCCGGAAATCAAAGTGACGGCCCAAAATGGGGAGATGTCGAGCATCACCCCGGCCATCTTGATTCCCGCCAGCAGCACCGTGGCCATGATGATCACGTTGAAGAAGACACCCAGGTAGAGAGCGCGAAAACCGCGCAGGAAAGCGGCGGTCTTCCCGCTGTAGCGAAGCTCGTAGAATTCAATATCGGTGAGAACGCTCGAGCGTCGCCACAGCTTGGCGTAGATGAAAACCGTGGTCATTCCCGTGAGCAGAAATGCCCACCAGAGCCAGTTTCCCGCGACCCCGTGTTGGCGCACCATGTCGGTGACGAGATTGGGCGTATCGGCCGAGAATGTCGTAGCCACCATCGAGATGCCCAACAGCCACCAGGGCATGGCCCGTCCGGAGGCGAAGAATTCCGCGGAGCTCTGCCCGGCCTTCTTGCTCACTGCAAGGCCGATCACCAGCGAAAAAGCGAAGAACGCGATCACCACCGCCCAATCGATCCAAAGCAGCTGCATCGTCGTACTCCGTTTGTGGGTTCTTGTCCCGCCTGATCCCTACCTTCCCACCTCCCCCGGAGCAACTCGTTTTTCACCGTTCACAAACTCGGGCAACGCGGGTCCCGCCTCATCGGCGTGCAATATACTCCGCAACACGCTTTGGAGCAAGGATTTCAGAGAGTTGTTAAGAACTCTTGTCAAGGCGCCGGCGATCTGCCTGTGGGGAATCCGGCACCGGCTCCCCACAGTGTTGCAGTAGAACGGGTTGTTCAGAGGGGCGACGGAAGAAGCTGGGTTGATGCGACAACGGCGGTTGCGGTTTCCCCAACTGAATTCGGAGATGGTTGGGCTTTGCTTGTCCGCAATTATGCGAGAGGCGAAAGAAATCACGCAGAGT
>CAYXFI010000568.1:0-2353 GCA_964464205.1 uncultured Cytophagia bacterium | reverse complement strand
TCTGACGGCCGCGGTCGCCTTCCGTTGTGCAGGAGAACACGAACAACTGGTAACCACGAATGGCCACCACATCGACCTCGAAAACCGCACCGCCATAGGCATCTACCTCCACGCTCTGCCACGCCTCGTGGAACCCCACCCGGGACGCCACCTGCTGCACCGCGTCCAGCACCAGGTGCTCCAGCCAATGCCCATCGAGCCACCCGCAAACCAATTGCGGATCTGACACAGCCCGTAGCGACAGGCGGTTGCCGTGGGCAGCAAAGGCCCGCAACATGGCGTCCTTCACCCTGCCGAGCTGCGCGGACGTTGGGAGTTCGAGAGTCACCTTCCGAAGTTCCTCGTTGGATTTCCACTTGTTTCCTCGACCCTGACGCCGGCGGCACTGTCGGTACAGCTGGTTGCCAATCCATCGCCGCCACTCTTTCCAGACACCCTGATCGCAGCATGCTCTTTTCAATTCTTGTGCAACGTCAAGGTACAACGGGGCGTTGTTGGCTCGCCGAGTCTGACGCCAACGGTGAATCTTCAGCAGGTCCTGGAGCTCCATCCGCACCGCGTCACCCACGTACAACGAGCGAGCGTGGGTCCTGGGTTGGTCGAAGTAAAGCCGGAGGCTGCGAGCGTCAAGATAGCTGAAACGAACTTCTGTCCCTTTCGCGTTAGCCCAGTCGAGGAGGGCCCGGTGCGCGTGTACGGCCATGGTCTTGGTGCCACCGGTGTAGTTGAGCCCTACCGAGGCGTGAGGATCAATTCCTGCCAACTTGTCGGTCACTTCCTGGTAGATATCCCGCGCGCTCGGCTCGTCCACTTGCACCAATTGGCCGGACACGCCGGCCACCCGAAACCAGGCGACCAGGGCTTTGGCCACTCCCCAAGTGGCAGCGGAGTGTATCAGAAAAACTTGTTTCACCCCGAAAGGCAGAAGCACTCCGGCAACTGCGTTGGGCAAGGGATTGCCGCCGACGAGCAGAAAGAGGTATTCGCACTTTTCTTCGTCCGGCACCTGACCAACTATCTCCATCGGTCTCGCCCTACTGTGCAAAGAACGGCCGGTCCGTTCTCACCCACACGAGCTCAAGCTCGGGCGCGGTCCCGCCAATCAGGAGCTGCCTTTCCACTTCCCGCTCCCGTTCAACCCTCCATCCAGCGTTGAATCTCTGCCTCAAGGTTCTCGAAATGTGGCTGTCCGAACACCCGGACCGCCTCGTTTCCGAGTTGCTGTCTCACTTCGCGTTCCAAGTCCTCAGGTTCATCCGACGCGCACACCAGTGCGGCGCGCGCCTCGTCTCCTCCCACCTGTCGGGCCCGGATGGCAACCTCCAACAATTTCAGCTTGAGGCGCGCGCGCTTCTCCGCCAATCCGCACGAAAAAGCGAAAAGCTGGTAGCCGCGTACCGCCACCACGTCCAGGTCGAAGTGGGTCCCTGTGGCCGGGTCCACGGAGACCACGTGCCGCCTGCAGTCGTGCAAATTCAAACTCCCCGCCAAATCCTGCAAAATGGCAAGCACATGGCTTTCCAGCCACAACCCTTCCAGCCAGCGCAACACCTCGCGGTAGTTCTCCCCGCGCAACACCACTGAAGTTGCGGAAAAAGCCAGTCCGAGTTCTTTCTTCCAGGCAGAGACGAAGTCGCTGAGGGTCGCGTCGTCAGGAAAGGGGATGGACACGTAGCCGGGTTTGTTCACCGTTACCTTTTCCCGGATCTTCTCCAGCCATTTCCGGTATTCGCCCCAACCCGAGTGGTCAGCCAGTAGCTTTGCCAGTTTCTCGGCGGTCTCGGGCCACTGAGGCTCGGCGTCCGACGGATCGTTCCTATCGAGATCCCAACCGTGGAGCGTCAGCATTTCGGTCAGGCTGATGCGAACGGCCATACCCACGGGCACCTCGATGCAAGGTCCGGCCGGGGCCGACGGGCTTGGCGCAAACCGCAGGCTCAGAGTATGGGCGTCGAGATAACTCAGGACCGGACTGACGTGATTCTTCGTGGACCAGTCGACCACCGCTGTATAGGCGTGGACGGCCATGGCTTTGGTGCCGCCGGTGTAGTTGAGACCCAGGCTATCGGTCTGGCCCTGGCCGGATAGCCAACCGGTGACGCCCTGGTAGATCCGGCCCGGGTCCGCTTCGTCCACCTGGATAAACTCGCTCTTGCGCTCGCTGCCCTGGCACAGAACATCGCCCAAGCGCTGGGCCAGGCGAAATGTTGAGGGGCTGTGAATCAGAGCGATCGTGGCGTCGTCCTTGGCCAGCAGCGTCCCGGCCACGGCATTCGGCAGGGGGTTTCCCCCGACCAGGAGCAGCAACAAATCCGTTTGGCTCTCCCTAAGGCCCTCCGGTAGCTCAACGACT
>CAYXFI010000567.1:0-2359 GCA_964464205.1 uncultured Cytophagia bacterium | reverse complement strand
GCGGGGTGTCTCTTGGCCAGTACAGAACGCACGGCCTGGAAGAACGCCACGTCGTCGCGAATACGCAGGGCCTCCTCGTGGGGTACGGCCAGCGCGAATGCCTGCGAAAGCTCCTTCACAGCACGGAGCAAACGCGCCTTGCCATCTTCCTGCTTGAGTATGTGTTCCTGCGCAGCCGGCAGCAGAGCAAGCCGTTCTTCGGGCGTGCCAGTGACCCACTTCGACCAATCGAAACCGTGGAAAAGGTCGCAACAGATCTCGTACTTCTCCAGCATGACGGCCACGGCCTCGGTCTGATCGATGGCGGTTCGGCCTGTGCCGCCACTTTCCGTGTACGTAGCCAGGGCCTGTTTGAGCTCTGCTGCCAAGCCCAGGTAGTCGACGACCAGCCCTCCCGGCTTGTCCCGGAACACCCGATTGACGCGCGCGATGGCCTGCATCAGACCGTGGCCTCGCATCGGCTTATCGATGTACATCGTGTGAAGGCAGGGGACGTCGAACCCGGTGAGCCACATGTCGCGCACGATCACCATCTTCAAGGGATCGTCGGGGTTCCGAAACCGCTTCGCCAGGTCCTCGCGTCGGGCCTTGTTTCGGATGTGCTGCTGCCACTCGGGGGGATCGGAGGCTGAACCCGTCATCACGACCTTGACAAAACCCTTGTCGTCATCCTCGTGGTGCCATTCCGGCCTCAAGGCGACAATTTCGTTGTACAGCTCCACGCAGATCCGGCGGCTCATGCAGACGACCATGGCCTTGCCGTCCATGACCTCCAGGCGTTTCTCGAAGTGATCCACGATGTCTTTGGCGATTAACTTTAGCCGCCGCTTTGCACCAACGATCGCCTCGAGCCGTGCCCACTTGGTTTTCAGTCTCTCCTTACGTTCGACCTCCTCGCCCTCCGTTACCTCTTCAAATTCGGGATCGATTCTGGGACGCTCCGACTCGTCAAGATCCAGCTTGGCCAGGCGGCTCTCGTAGTAGATGGGGACGGTAGCCCCGTCCTCCACGGCGCGCTGGATGTCGTAGATGCTAATGTAGTCGCCAAACACCGCGCGGGTATTCTTGTCAGCCAGCTCAATGGGGGTGCCCGTGAAACCGATGAACGACGCATTGGGCAGCGCGTCGCGCATGTGTCGAGCAAAGCCATCGATGAAGTCGTACTGGCTGCGGTGTGCCTCGTCGGCGATCACGACGATGTCGTGTCGTTCGGAGAGCAGGGGGTACCGGTCGCCTTTCTCCTCCGGGAAGAACTTCTGGATGGTCGTGAAGATGACACCGCCCGAGTCCACCCGTAACTTCTCGCGGAGGTCCGCGCGGCTTTTTGCCTGCACCGGTGGCTGCCGCAGAATCTCCTGGCAGCGACGAAACGTGCCGAAAAGCTGATCGTCGAGATCGTTGCGGTCCGTGATAACCACGATGGTGGGGTTTCCCATCTCCCGGATGATCCGTCCAGCGTAGAAGACCATGGTGAGGCTTTTTCCCGACCCCTGGGTATGCCAGACGACCCCGATCCGACGGTCGCCGGGTTTGCCCCCCGGCATCGGCGTCGATCTGTATTCTCCCTTTTCGTCGTGTGTTCTCGATATCAACCGCAGTCGCGCCGCAGCCCGCAGCGTCTCCTCAACAGCCACGCTGACGGCGTGGTACTGGTGGTACCCGGCCATCTTCTTGGCCAGCTTCCCGTCGCCTTCGTCTTCGAAAACGATGAAGTATCGCAGCAGGTCGAGGAACCGCCGCTTTTCGAAAACGCCCTGCAACAACACCTCCAGTTCCGGCATCTCGGGTGGGGCTACAGCTTCCCCGGTGACCGTCCGCCAGGGTTTGAACCATTCGCGACCGGCCGTCAATGTGCCGATCCGGGCCTGAACACCGTCGGAGATCACCAGGGCTTCGTTATAGGTGAACAGCGAGGGGATTTCGGACATGTAGGTTTGTAGCTGCTGGTAGGCGGTCCAGATGGTCGCGTTCTCGTCGGCGGGGTTCTTGAGCTCGATCACGGCCAGTGGCAGGCCGTTCATAAACAGGACCACGTCAGGTCTTCGGTTTTGTTTGTTCTCAACGACCGTGAACTGGTTCACTGCCAGCCAGTCGTTGTTGTACGGATCCTCGAAGTCGATCACCCGTACCTGGGCGCCGGCGATGGAGCCGTCCTCCCGCTGGAATTCCACGTTCACGCCGTCCACCAGCATGCGGTGGAAGGCGCGGTTGCGCGCCTCAAGCGTGGGTCCGTCGATGTGAGCGAGCTTGCGGAAAGCCTCGTCCAAGGCCTCCTGAGGGAGGTCGGGGTTGAGGCGGGCCAGCGCCTGGCGCAGGCGGCCGTCGAGCACGACCTGGCTGTAGCCGCGCCGCTCGGCCT
>CAYXFI010000566.1:0-2364 GCA_964464205.1 uncultured Cytophagia bacterium | reverse complement strand
TCGTTCAACTGTTCGCCACTGGGGCCGAGGCAGCGGATGACCAGTTCGTACAGCTTGGGCGCCAGCGGTGACCAGGGCTGCAGGATGGGCGATTCCAGACTCACCTGCGTTTGGGTGCGCAGGGACTGGCCAAACCGAGCCACCGAGGGAGGCGTGGTCAGTACGGTACGTCCGTCGGAGGGATCGACCACTTCCACCTGAACCCGCACCTCTTCGTCGGCGTCGAGCGAGGCGCGCGCGAGTTCCACACGGATGGTAGCCCGGACTCCGGCTGGTTCCACCTGCACGTCGGTCATTCGCACGGAGCGAACTGCGACGCGGGGCAGGACCAGCAGATACATCTTGCGAAAAATGCCCGTCTCCGCCAGCCAGCCGCATGGGCGGTGAGAAAGAGGCAGCGTGGTGCGCGGGTCGAGGTGACCGTCCACCTCCACCCTGAGCAAGTTTTCTCCGGCCGCTTTCAGGAAGGCGGCATCCACGGGCAGTGCGAAGCTCGTGTATCCGGCTGAGTGGCTGCCCAGGAAATTGCCGTTCAACCAGAACCGGGCGCTGTGCTGAATTCCGTAGCAAACGAGGAGGTATTGGGCCCCGTCGGGCTTCGCCGGCACCGTGAAGCTCTTTTCCAGGGTAAGCAGAACCTGCCCCGGGATCGCGAATGGGACGGCGATTTCCTTTGCCGGTTTTCCTCCGCTCGAAACGACACGCCAGGCTCCATCGAGAGGTACTACGATGCGCGTGTCGCTCGGTCCGAGCCAGGGGTAGTCCGTCCGGGGGTTCTGCGCTGGCATCCCCCCGAGCGAGGCCCACCGGAACATCAGGATCGAGAGGATCAGGGCGGTGGAAAAGTGCCTGGATCTGGGCATGGCTCCGTGCGATTCCCGTTGGGTCAAGGTTCCACGATCGAGGCGGCCACGACGTTGGCGACCAGGCTCCGTAGTCGAACTACGCTCCCGTCGTCATGCGGGTGCACACGGTTGGCGAGGAGGATGACCACGGTCTCGGTGGCTTTATCGATCCAGATCGAAGTGCCAGTGTATCCTGTGTGGCCGAAGCCCGATGGCGGGAAGAGATCGCCCCCGTTCGAGCTGTACGGCGAGGCCACATCCCAGCCGAGTCCGCGGCCGGCGAAAGCCACGGGCTCGTAGATCGACGTCATCCTCTCGACCGTGAGGGGGCTGAAGATGCGGGTCCCGCGGAATTCCCCGCCATTCAGGAGCATGAACGCGAACTTCAGCAGGTCGTCGGCAGTGGAGAAGAGGCCGGCGTTGCCCGACACCCCACCTTGGAGTCGCGCCAGTGGATCGTGCACCACGCCCCGCAGTGGCTTTCCATCGATGACCTCGGTGGGGACCACCCGGTCGAGTTTTGCCTCGGGCGGTCGGAAACCCGTGTCCGTCATCCCGAGGGGCTCGAACAGGTTCTCGCGGACAAATTCGTCCAGAGGCCTGCCGCTCACGATTTGAACAATCGCGGCGAGCGTGATGTACCCCAGGCAACTGTAGTGGAACTCCTTGCCAGGCGGTGCGATCTTGGGTAGCCGGGCGATGTAGTGCACGAGGCTGTCGGTGCTGCAGGGGTGACCCAGAATCGCAGCGGCCGTGTCGGCGTTCGTGTACGGCTGGAGACCGGACGTGTGGGTCAGCAGGTGGTAGATCCGCGCGTCTTCGGCCGGGTTTCCTTCTTCATCCACGTACCGGCTGAAATACGGGATGTACAGACGCACGGGATCGAGCAACCGCAACTGGCCGCGTTCTACCAGCAGCATCACGGCACTCGCGGTGGCCACCGGCTTGGTGATGGAGGCGAGGTCGAAGATGTCCTCCACCCCCATCGGTTCCACCTTGGGGACCAGCTGTCGATTGCCGTGGGCTTTGCGCCACACCACCTTGCCCTTCCTGGCCACCAGCAGCACTGCGCCCGGAATGTCCTGCTGCGCAATGGCCTCTTCGATGATACCATCGAGCCTACGGAGCCTCTCCGACGACATCCCCACTGACTCGGGTCGCACCGTGGGAGGAGGCCAGGCCCGCTGGCAAGAGGCGGTCAGGAGGAGCACGAAAAGGGCTGCCACGAGGTATTTCATCGCCACTACTCCTTGGGTGGCCGCGCAGTCACACGGAATCTAGGATGCCCAGAATCCGCGAGGTTGGTTGAACTTCTTCATCGCCGATTGCGTAGGCTGCACGAACGAGTTGCTCCGCTCGATCCAGCTCCTCGGGTCGAGTACTCGTCAGGAGTTGGGCGAGGGGCTCTCCGGGGCCGACTTCGTCGCCGACTTTCTTCACGAGCAACACTCCCGCGTGGGGATCCACTCGGTCATCCATCCGGAGTCTTCCCGCCCCCAGGTACGCGGCGGCCAGGCCC
>CAYXFI010000565.1:0-2368 GCA_964464205.1 uncultured Cytophagia bacterium | reverse complement strand
TCGGCGGAGACGGGGTGCTGATTCACTACGACCCGGAACTGGATCTTCCGGGGACGAGGGCGAAGCCTCCCGTGCCACTCATCCAGCGGGTTCTCGTGAACGAGGATTCGCTCCTTCCGGTGGGAGCCCTCCTGCGCGCGAAGGAGGATTCGCCTTTCCGGTTCAACGCTCGCCCGCGCGTGATTCGGTTCGAGTGCTCCTTCCCCAGCTACGAGGGTGCTCAGCTCAATCAATTCCAATTTCGACTCGAGGGATTCGATCCCCACTGGTCCGGGTGGACGGCCACGTCGGGAAAGACGTACACCAATCTGCCCGGCGGGCGCTACGTCTTCCGCGTGCGCGCGAGAGACGCCTACGGGAATGTCAGCCCGGAAGCCCGCTTTTCGTTCGCACTGCCGCCAGCGTGGTACAGTACGTGGTGGGCGTACCTGCTCGGCTTCCTGTTACTCTCCAGCATCCTGCTCGCCGCTCACCGGGGTCGTGTGAGCTACCTCGAACGACGTACTCGCCAGCTGGAGGCCATCGTCGCAGAACGTACCGCCCAAATCGCCCGGCAGAAAGCCGAACTGGCCGCCCACGCCGAGAAGCTACGGGAGCTTGACCACCTGAAGTCCCGCTTTTTCGCCAACATCTCCCACGAATTTCGAACCCCACTCACGCTGATCCTGGGCCCCGTGGAACAATGGTTGAGTCAGCAGACGTTCGACCGGGAGACCCTGCAGAAACTCCGAGTAGTTCAGAAGAATGCACGTCGCCTGCTTACCCTCGTCAACGAGCTTCTCGACCTCTCACGTCTCGACTCGGGCAAACTGAAGCTGCGACTGACGCGTGGGGACGTGATCCCGTTCGTGCGCGGTGTGGTCCAGTCCTTCGCCTCCTTGGCGGAGCACCGCGGAATCCGCCTCGAGCTCCAGGTCGACGAGCAAACCCTCCCGGCGCGCTTCGACAGGGAAAAAGTAGAAAAGATCCTGGTGAACCTGCTTTCGAACGCCTTCAAGTTCACTCCCTCCGGTGGGGCTATTCGCGTCAGGGTCGGGCAGGTGCAAAGGGAGGGGAAACGGTTCGTCGAGATACGGGTGCGCGACACCGGCACGGGGATCAGTCCCGAGCATTTGCCGCACATCTTCGAACGCTTCTACTGGAGCCAGAGCCCGCACACGCCCCACGGCACGAGCAGCGGGATCGGCCTCGCACTGGTGAAGGAGCTGGTGGAGCTTCATCGCGGGACCATCACCGTCCAGAGCTCTCCCGGCGAAGGCAGCGAGTTCACCGTACAATTGCCCCTGGACCCGACGCCGGAGAGTCCCGACGAACCGCCCGCTGATCAGGAACCGAGATCGGATCTCGCGTCCCCACCGTTCGATACTGTGCAGCTCCTAAAACAAGAGGCAGCAACGGAGGAAGCAGACGTAGGCGCTACGGAAGGCAAAAGGCGCGGCGCGGAGACTATCTTGCTCGTGGAGGACAATCCCGACGTGCGCGCCTACATCCGGGAGTACCTGAGGCAAGACTACAAAGTGCTGGAGGCCAGTGACGGGGAGGAAGGCTTCCGGCTGGCCACAGAGAAGATCCCGGACCTGGTGGTGTCCGACGTGATGATGCCCGGAATGGATGGCTTCACACTCTGCCGCAAGCTCAAGGGGGACCAGCGGACCAGTCACGTCCCCGTGGTCCTTCTCACGGCGCGCGCATCGGAGGAAAGCAAGCTGTCCGGTCTGGAGCACGGCGCCGACGACTACATCACCAAACTCTTCGACATGCGCGAGCTCCAGGTCCGCATTCGGAATCTGATTACCCAGCGACGACAGCTCCAGCTCCGATTCTCCCGCGAGGCTCTGCTCAGACCGGAAGAGCTGTCCATCCCGCCAATGGAAGTGAGCTTTCTCACCCGGATCAAGAAGATCGTGGAAGAGAGGATGGAAGACCCGGAGTTTTCCGTGGAGGATCTGGCGCGCGCCGTGGGCCTGAGCAGCTCCCAACTGAGGCGGAAGCTGCAGGCGGTCACCGGGATGACGCCCACCCAGTTCATCCGTCGTGTACGCCTTCTCCGGGCTGAGGAGCTCATCCGAAAGCGGGCGGGGACGGTCTCCGAGATCGCCTACACCGTCGGGTTCAACAACCTGTCCTACTTCGCCAAGTGTTTCCAGGCGGAGTTCGGCAGTCCGCCCTCCGTCTACGCCAGCCGCGTTCAAGCCCACCCGTCCGACCGTCCACCGGAGGAGACCGGAGCCTAGAGATGAATTCGGCCGGCCCCCGATCGTTGCGCTCCCAGGCCCACCGCTGCGTAGCCGGCCCAGACCGCTCACCTGAACAGCCCCATCCCAATCATTACTCCCACTCGCCGCCGGTACTCGACGCAGTCGTAGCG
>CAYXFI010000564.1:0-2372 GCA_964464205.1 uncultured Cytophagia bacterium | reverse complement strand
TCGCGAGAACGCGTGACGTTGCGGAGTCTCTTGCGTTTCCGCAAAGGCAAGCCCGTCCCCATCGACGAAGTGGAGCCGGTGGAAAGCATCGTGAAACGGTTCGCGTCGGCGGCCATGTCGTTTGGCTCCATCAGCAAGGAGGCCCACGAGACCATCGCCATCGCCATGAATCGGCTCGGGGCAAAGAGCAACTCCGGCGAGGGCGGGGAGGATCCGTTGCGCTACATCCCCCTGCCGAACGGAGACAGCAAATGCTCCGCCATCAAGCAGGTGGCCTCCGGCCGCTTCGGCGTGACTACCGAGTACCTCATCAACGCACAGGAGCTGCAGATCAAGATTGCGCAGGGGGCGAAGCCGGGAGAAGGCGGGCAGCTACCGGGCCACAAGGTGACCCCCGAAATCGCCCGGGTGCGCCACACAACGCCCGGCGTGACGCTGATCTCGCCGCCGCCTCACCACGACATCTACAGCATCGAAGACCTGGCCCAGCTCATCTACGATCTGAAATCGGTCAATCCGCGGGCACGGGTGTCCGTCAAGCTGGTGGCCGAAGTTGGCGTGGGGACGATCGCTTCGGGAGTAGCCAAAGGCAAAGCGGACACCGTGTTGATTTCCGGGCACGACGGCGGGACCGGAGCGTCCCCCCTGTCGGCCATTAAACACACGGGCCTGCCATGGGAGCTCGGCCTGGCGGAAACGCAGCAGTCGCTGATCCGCAACCACCTGCGCGACCGGATTCGCGTGCAAGTGGACGGCCAACTCAAGACGGGCCGTGATCTGGCCATCGCGGCCCTTCTGGGAGCGGAGGAATTCGGATTCGGCACGGTGGTGCTGGTGACGCTCGGTTGCGTGATGATGCGCAAGTGTCACCTCAACACCTGTGCGGTGGGCGTGGCCACACAGAATCCAGAACTGCGCAAGCGGTTCACCGGCAAACCCGAGCACGTGGAGCGCTTCTTCCGGTTCATCGCGCAGGAGCTGAGGGAGTACATGGCCGAGCTGGGCTTCCGCACCCTTGACGAGATGATCGGCCGGGTGGACATGCTGGAAGCGGAGCCGGACGTCGATCACTGGAAAGCGCGCAAACTGGATCTCTCGCCGATCCTGGCGCCGCCACCGGACGGCGCGCCGCGGCGATGCACCAAGAGCAGCCTGAACACGGTGGACCTGGGGCTCAACGCGCGGCTGGTGGAGCTGGCCCGCCCCGCTCTCGAGCAGCGCAAACCCGTGCGGCTTCAGCTCCCCATCCGCAATGTGGATCGGACGGTTGGGGCCACTCTGAGCGGAGAAATTGTGCGACGCTACGGGGCCCGCGGCCTCCCGGACGGGACCATCGAGATTCACTTCCGTGGTTCGGCGGGTCAGAGCTTCGGCGCCTTCCTCGCACCGGGCGTGACCCTCCGGATTGAGGGCGACGCCAACGACTACCTGGGCAAGGGCATGTCCGGCGGAAGGATCGTCGTCACGCCTCCGCGAAACAGTAGCTTCCCACCGCACGAGAACGTGATCGTGGGCAACGTGGTACTCTACGGCGCCACCGGGGGCGAGGTTTTCATCAACGGTCTTGCGGGGGAACGATTCGCCGTACGCAACAGCGGGGCCGTGGCCGTGGTGGAAGGGGTCGGCGATCACGGCTGCGAGTACATGACCGGCGGGGTGGTCGTGGTACTCGGTCCGACGGGCAACAACTTCGCCGCCGGGATGAGCGGAGGCATCGCGTACGTGTACGATCCAAGCGAGCTGTTCGATACCCGGTGCAACTTGGACATGGTGGACCTGGAGACCGTCTGGGACCCCGAAGACGAGCGCGTGCTCCGCAGCCTGGTGGAAAAGCACTACAAGTACACCAAGAGTCCGGTAGCAAGAAGGCTGCTGGACAACTGGCAGGCCCACCTGCCCCTATTCGTGAAGGTGATGCCCATCGACTACCGCAAGTCCCTCGAGCGAATGCGAATGGAAGCGGATCGAGACACAGAGTCGGTGCCCGCCACCGAGGAGGTCTACAATGGGTAAGCCGACGGGCTTCCTCGAATTCAAGCGCGAAGACCCGCCCAAGCGGCCGGTGGAAACGCGAATTCACGACTTCCGTGAATTCGAGGAAAGGCTTCCCGAGGAACGGCTGGTTCAACAGGCTGCGCGCTGCGCCAACTGCGGAATCCCGCACTGCCACATGTTCGGATGCCCGACGAAGAATCGGGTACCCGACTGGAACGACATGGTCTACCGCGGGCACTGGCGCCGGGCACTGGAAATCCTCCATTCCACCAACAACTTCCCCGAATTCACCGGGCGGGTGTGTCCGGCCCCGTGCGAGGCCGCGTGCACTCTGGCGATCAATCAGGAAGCGGTGACCATCCGGCACATCGAGCTGC
>CAYXFI010000563.1:0-2376 GCA_964464205.1 uncultured Cytophagia bacterium | reverse complement strand
AACTGGACGGGGAATTCTGACGTCGACATGATGGTGTTTGACTCCCTGGCGGTTGCGGTGCATGACACAGATGTTCTGGACTACTTCTGTCTTCGGGATCCTGAGACGGGCGATTCGACGGTGACGGACAACGAGAACAGAGTTCTGGCTTGTATCCGCTTTGATTCGGAGGCCTGGTCTTCAGACGATTCATCGATCCATTGGGCCGCGCGCGGCGCGTGGAAGGTGGGATTCGCAGAAGGGCTGAAAGATACGGCGTGGTTTGCATGTGATGCTTTCGACTGGGACGACACCACCTATGTGCATCAATTGTCGGAGGAGCTGCTGCGGGGACTTGTGGAGGGGTGCTGGCCGGTACCGTTGGAGAAGCACTATGACTCGGGCGATTGGATCTACCTGACCGCTGCCTTTGTTGATAGCAGTGGCGCGATATCAGATACCGTGTCAGCGAAGATTCGGTATGTAACGAAGCCGGGCATAAAGATCACAGTGTGCGATGACGACGACTCGACGGACTGCGTTTTCGTGGACGACACGGTTCGCTTGGGAGTCAGTTGGTGGAACCTGCCGATTGGCGGTAGTGCGGCGCTTCGTGTGGATCACTGCTCGGGGAGCCCTTCGTGCAGTACGGAAACGCTGGTTGAGCGATCATTCCCCGTCGATTTATCGGCGGGTGAGCTCGACACGGTGTTGTCGATCTGCGCTCAGCTGGACACAACGACCGTGGACACATTTGTCGCAACCATCTTTGCCGAGGTTTCGATAGATGGGCAGGTAGTTGCTAGTTCTGCGGCGGATACAGACACGGTAGTGGTAGATCTCAAGCCCCCCCAAGTCACTACGTTCTGTGTGGTCGGCGCAGACAACGATGTCCAGTGCATACAGATGTCAACTTCTGGCCGTTTCTGGGGGCACGTCGCAGCGAAAGACCAAACATCCGGGAGGATCAAGCAACTCACGCTGCGCTACTGGCACAAACTGCAGAGCCGTTGGAGAGACTCGACCTCCGCGCCCGTCGACACGTGTGCTGTCAGCACGTGGGAAGGATGGATTCCATTAAACGGTATTGGGGTCGATCAAACCGGTTGGTGGGCCTTCCAAGCCATCGTCACCGATTGCCAAGAACAGAGCGACACCTCCGCAGTGTGGTTGGTGGACTACCGGCCCGAAGGACGCGAGGCCTTCTGCTACCCGAATCCCTTCCGGCCGGCTGTGGACGGCCACGTGTGCCTGAGCGTCTATACCGAGGTGGAAGGGGAGGCGCAAGTTGAGATCTACGACCCGTTCGGGTTTCTGGTCAAGAAGTGGACCGCTAGCGAGCTCAAGAAGGGCGTGAACGATGGCTGCGATCCGGTGGAAGGGTTGACGTGGGATGGTCGCAATGGCGCGGGTGACCTCGTCGCGAGCGGGGGATACATTTGCCGAGTTAAGACGCCGGATGGCAAGACTCACACGATCAAGATAGGCGTGCTGCGGTAAACTGTGCGCAGTGTTTCTCCTCGGCTAACCCCGGGGAAAGGGGAGACGGTGCTGATGCGTTTCAAGTTGTGGCTTCCGCTCATCGTCCTGTTGGCCGTCGCCGTACAGAGCAGCCAAGCTCAATACGGAGGCTACGGAGGGGAGTTCCTCCGGTATGGCGTGGGGGGACGGGCCCTCGGGCTTGGCGGCGCCTACACCGGGGTTGCCGACGATGCGAGCGCCATCTTCTACAATCCGGCTGGACTGTCCCAGCTGGACAGGCCGACACTGAGCTACATGTCCTCCACGTTGTACCTCGATTCCCGCTACCAGTTCGGAGCATTTGCCTGCCCCATCGAACGAGGCATTGGCCCATTTGAAAAGATCGTGCTCGGACTGGGGTACGTTGAGTTCGGCATGGAGGGTTTCGAGCTCCGCGAGGCCCGTACGCATCGACTATTGGGGAGCTTCTCGGATAGGCAGAGTGCTCTCATCCTACCAGTGGCTTTGGACCACGTAGCGGACTACGGCCGAATTTCGTTGGGTCTTGAACTCAACGCCGTAGGGCATCATCTGGCGGGTTATCGCGACCAGGCTTGGGGGTGGGGCTTTTCCCTTTTGGTGCATCCCTTCGACCTGCCTTGGTTTCTACGGAGATTCACGGACCTCCGTTTGCCACTTTTGGGGAAGCCGTTCAGCTTGGAGAACTTGCTGAAGTTCCGGCTCGGTTTCTCTTACCGCCTTGTGCCTACCCTCAAGCTCTACCACACGTCCGAAAATCTGCCCGACGTGTTCCGCTGGGGTTTGAGCTACGTGACGCCAGTAGTCGGGAGACGAGCCTGGCTCCTATGGACGTTGGAGCAAGCGGGCGTGGGGATTCGTCACACGCGTTGGATATCTGGTGTGGAACTCGGATCG
>CAYXFI010000562.1:0-2378 GCA_964464205.1 uncultured Cytophagia bacterium | reverse complement strand
AATCCCCGTTCACAGTCTCAAGCGGAAAGCCGAGAACGACCACACGGCACTCCGCCGACGCCCCCGGGACTTTGCCCGCGTAGTACACCCCGGCACCACGGCCAGACCCGTAGAGGAGAGCCAAATGTGCGCCCGAAGCGGGGCCCAGTACGTCGGGGTAATCTTCTTCGTAGGGGATTTCGCCGTAGGAAAACTGCATGCCCTCGAAGGGAGACCCCGGAGCGCCTCTCACCTCGTAGTTCTTCGAGTCGTCGGCCAGGTAGAGGCACCGCAAATAGTCTCGCAAGAAAGCCCTGTCCGCACTCGACCCCTTGTTTCCGAGATCCCAACCCAGCTCCGAGCCGGACACGAAAAGCTTCCCGCCGCCCTGCAGGTACTGACGTACCCTGAGCTGCTCTCTGGCGCTGAACGTTTCGTCCCGCGTGGACTCGTCGCCCAGGATCCAGAAGACCGCGTCGTAGTCCTCCAGCCTCACGATCCCGTCGGCAACCAGCTCGTTCGCACTGGTTTCGAAGGAAAAACCGAGGTCGAACAGGGCGTCCCCGTAGAGGGCAGCGAACCAGTGGTAGGGCCTACCCCAGCTGCCGGAACCACCCCAACGATCGAAACCGTCAACGATCAGAATCCGCGATCTTCCACCCGCCCAGGCGCCGTAGCAGTCCGACCGGGAGCTCTCGTTGGGCAGCGATGCCGTATCCACCGAAGTGAGGCAGAAGTTCCACCGATCACCGAGTGCCAGCCTACCGAACTGGCTGGCACTGGGTGGGAGAATAGCCAAGGGCTCTCGAGGCAGTGCCCAGGCCGTGTCCGGGGCGTACACACGGGTTCCAGCCAGATCCGCCGCGGACGGTGCTTCGAAGCGCAAACCCACCGAGTCGCCGTGCGCACTCACCATGAGGAGCGTCGGTTGCGGGGGCGGCACGACGTCCCGATCCTGATTCCACGCCGTCAGCTCCACAGCGAGGGCCAGGGCCAGTTTCGCCACGGCCTCCACCTGGGCCCAGTTCAGGTGTTCGGGCACGTCTTGAGACGTGTGGTAGAAGGGATTCTTCGTGTAGAAAGGCCAATCTGTGCGCCAAGGTCTGTCGTTCTCGATGATCAGAACGGCCGGGTAGCCCCAACGCACGAAAGATTCGTGATCACTGTAGGTGTGGTACGGGAATGGAGGCTCGTTGACCCCCAGATCCAGACTGTAGCGCGAGATTAGTGCCCTACCGAGGTGGGCGATCCATTGCGATCTTTGGTCCGCGACGAACTCGGTGTAGGGCCTGCCCGGATTGTACCCCACCATGTCGACGTTGATGAGGCCCACTACGTCCTTCCCCTCAATCGCCAGCCTCCGGGCTAGCCAGGCGCTGCCGAGGTGATGACGGAGGCTATCCGCAACCGACGAAGGGATGGCTGGAGAGTACTCCTCCGCCGCAAACGCCGCGAACAGCAAGCTCCGCGCAGGTCGGAACCCCGCCTCGGACAGCACACGGGCCACTTCCAGGATGATCGCCACGCCGGTCGCGTTGTCGTCGGCGCCGGGGGCCACGAGCGATTGCCAGTTCGTAGCCCACCCTGACTCGTGGCTGCCCGAGCAGTCGTAGTGCGCTCCGAGCACGACTACTGCATCCGGTTCGCGGTCGCCCCGTAGCAGCGCAAGGAGGTTCACAAGCGGCCGGGCACGGTAGGACGGATAGGCCGCACTCGCGTGAAATGTGTCGGCCCAAACGGAGTCCAGCGGCAGCTCCTCCAATCGCTGACGTATCCAGATGGCTGCACTGTCGTTCCCAGCCGTGAACGTGACCCGCGAAGCCAAGCCGCCTGCGCTGGCAAGGGCAGTCACCCTCGATTCGAGCCTGGCACGCGAAATCTCTTGAAGAAGGTGTTCGGTCTGGGGCTGAGCGAAGAGCCAGCTCCCAATGGGAGACAACAGGCACCCGATCGCCAGTGCAAGGGCTTTGAAGAAAAGCGCACGCCGCATTTGCCACCTCTGGTCAGGATTCGCTGAACGCGGGGTCAGAAACCTGGACCCTCGGAGAATCGCCCCCAGGACAGGGGACTCCCAATAGCCAGTTGCACAGCCTCTTCGCACGAAAAAAGGATCCACAAACGGCCCTGAACTACGGCTGCTTCCCCGTGCTGGCGGACCCGAATCGACCGGATTCCGCGAACAATACGGACCCCCTGGCAGGGCGCCGATCCGATTCTCTCCGGCACTCACCCACCCCCAGGACAAAGTAGGCACTTACGCCCGGCACCGTGGGTCGGGCGTTGGGAAGGTAGCGCCCCGTTTTCGGAACAATCCCGGCCACGGTGGACTCCTCCTACCTCACGCACACCACCTTCCGCAAACGCGTTTCACGCCCTGATCGCAGCAGAACGAGGTAGAC
>CAYXFI010000561.1:0-2381 GCA_964464205.1 uncultured Cytophagia bacterium | reverse complement strand
GCACCACGTTCGGGACGGGCGAGTGGCGTTCCTCCGCCAGCGGGTCGTCCTCCAGTCGCGGGCCCACGACCAGCTCCTGGGGGGAGGGGAGGGCTTGGGTGCGGATGGGATCTTCCGGGTCTTCCCAATCAACGAGCGACAGGTAGTAGGGCGTGGCTCGCATGGGGTAGACCCGAACCACCCTTTCCAGATCTGCCGCCTGATCCGGAGAGAGTAGGCCCAGCGCGGCCAACTCCGCCGGGGCCACGACGGAATTGCGCAGTTGCCAGCGCCAGTCGCGCCACAGCTCGTCGGGTACGGCGGCCCAGTGGGAGTTTTCCTTGCCCCGCGCGGCGGGCTGCACTGTGTCAGTTTCCTTCGCGTTTCGCAGAGGTTTCATCGGTCACTCGAGGCTGTCTCTCCCTGGCTGTCCGCCGGAGCCGAATTCTGCAAGGCCAAGAGAGCGCTCAGTACCAGGCGTTTCACCTTCGGTCCGGTGGATTCCCCGGTCACGCCGTCCACCACACGCACGTCGTAGCGCTTTCCCTTCTCCAGGTAGCCAACCCAGAAGGGGTAGGCGATGGTCTCCACGTAGTCGCAGGCCCCGGTCTCGCCCTTCTTGCCGCCCAGCATTCCGCTTTGGATCACCAGCCAGCGGGTGTGCTCGCGTGCCGCTTCCCAGACTTCTTCCGGTGCCAACCGGGCTGGTGCTGCGGGCCCTTCCGGTCGGGCTTCGTCCAGTTCTACGGTTTGGTCGAGCGTGGACACCATTTCTCCCGTAAGGGCGTCCGCGATGGTGCGGATCTCACGCTCTTCGCCGCCCGTGCGGAAGAGGCACGCGAAGAGGTGGAACGGAATCCAGATCAATTCCACCCTCCGCAGGCGTCCGGGACGCATCCAGACGCGCCGTCGCAGGCTCTTGCGGAGCCGGCTCTCGGCCTGTTCTTGGGAAATGCCGGGCTTCAAACAGCGCACCGGGGTTTTCCCTCCGCGACAATTGTTGGACTACCCACGTCACCTCAGAACTTTTGCTCGCTCCCGTCTCCTCCGGGGTTTGTCGGGTGTGCCGAGCCTCCGCACTTACTCGGGAAGCCGTCGGTACCAGACTCGATGGAGAGCGAGCGAACTGGCGGCGAACAGGATGGCCGAAATGGCCGCCGGTTGCCAGGAACGCACCACCAGGTAGATCGGCGTGAGAAACAACGTGCAATGCCAGAGGATCGCAATGCCCAAAGCGAGCATGTCGTGGCCGAAGGAGTCGCCCAGACCGGGGAGCTGTCTCGCGATCGGTCCCCACCAGCCGTACGGCCTGACTCTCCGGTAAAACTCCTGCAGGACCGGTGCGGGCGTCGGACGCGAAGCGTAGGTCCCCACGACCATCCCCACCAGTGCGATGGCCGACACGAGCAGGAACGAGAGCCAGTCCGGGTGGTCCGGGTACAAGAGCCGCTCCACAATGGCCGCGGCCATGCCCACGCCCGTACCCAGCGCGAATCCCATGCCGTTGAACCGCCACCAGTACCAGCGCAGCAGGTTCGGCAGGAAGAGCCCGGCCCCGAGGCTCATCGTGATCCAGCGCCAGATGGCATTGATGGACGGGGTGAAATAGGCAAGGATCAGTGAGACCACCACGATCAGAACGGTGGCGGCGTAGCTCGCCCGGACCAGTTCGCGCTGATCCGCTTTGGGTCGGAGGAAGGCCTGGTAGATGTCCTTCACCAGGTAGGCCGCGCCCGCGTTGATGGTGGAGTCAAAGGTCGACATCGAGGCCGCCACCAGTCCCGCCAGGAGCAAGCCCTTCAGACCCATCGGGACGAGCTGGCTCAGGACCGTGGGCAGGGCCATTTCGGGATCGGCCAGCTTGTGCGGGAGGGTCATCGCGAGGACCGCCACGGCCATGATGAAGGGCCAGCGGAAGGTCATCATGCCGATCCAGAGGGCGGACAGGCGGCCTGCGTCCCTGTCGGAACGCGCGGCGTAGTAGCGCTGCGACATGTACCCGCCGGGTCCGGAGAATCCCTCGAGGATGGTCTTGAAACTGAAGAAGACGATGGTCAGAGCGAATAGATTGTAGATCTCGTAGCCAGGGGGCATATCCAGACGCCACGGGAGCGAGAGATCGAGCCAGCCTGCGGGGACGAGCGACTGAAAGTCTCCCGAGCCCGTGACCATAAAAGCGCGTACGGCGAGGAACAGGGTGGCGAAGGCGATGAGCACAGCCTGCGCGACGTCGGTGTACACGACGCCGTACAGGCCGCCGAGCGTCGTGTAGGCGAGCCCGACAGCGATCATCACCAGCGAGCAGACCTTCGGGGGAGGAGGTAGGAATGTGGACAGGAACTTGCCCGTGCCCACGGCGAAGTAGGCCACCATCCCCACGGTACCGACAATGGTGGAGATGG
>CAYXFI010000560.1:0-2384 GCA_964464205.1 uncultured Cytophagia bacterium | reverse complement strand
CTCAATCTGCTGGACAGTCAGGTGACCCTGTTCAACTACGAACTGGACTACGAGCGCGTCAAACGCGACTACCTGAAGGGGATTGCCCTTCTGGAAGCTCTTGTCGGGATGTCGCTGCAGTGACGGCAGCGGTGGCAAGCCATTCGTAAGCGGTGAGGAGGCGAAATGTCACGGAAATGGATCTGGACCATTGTGGCGCTCGCAATCGTCGGAGCGACAGCGGTGGTCGGTTACAAGCTATCGACGGGGCGGAAGGCCGGTGAAGTGGCCGAGCAAAAAGCAGAAGATGTTCAACTCTGGACGTGCGGCATGCATCCGGAGGTCATTCTCGAAGAGCCCGGCAACTGCCCCAAGTGCGGGATGAAATTGGTTCCGTTGAGAAAGCCGCCGGTGGGGGAGGAATCCGGCCAGGGTGTCGCTGGCGAAGGAACGCCCCAGAAAGAGCGGAAAATCCTGTACTGGCGGGCCCCGATGGACCCGACCGAGATCTACGATCACCCGGGGAAAAGCAAGATGGGAATGGACCTGATCCCCGTCTACGAGGACGAAGCGACGTTGGGAGCGGGCGGAGTGATCACGATTGACCCGGTGACGGTGCAGAACATGGGAGTGCGAACGGCTCCCGTTCGACGAATGAACTTTAGCCGCAGGATCCGGACCGTCGGCAACATCGACTATGACGAGGAGCGGCTCTTCACCGTCACCACCAAAATATCCGGGTGGGTCGAGAAGCTCTACGTCGATTTCACCGGTCAGTTCGTCCGTCGGGGAGATCCGCTCCTCGAGATCTATTCGCCGGAATTCGTGACGGCGCAGCAGGAATACCTGCTTGCCCTCCGCACGAATCAGATGGTGGCTTCCTCCGATTTCGGGAGCATTCGGGACGGCGCGCGCGATCTACTGCGCGCCACCAGGAAGAGGCTTCTCTACTGGGACATCCCCGAGTCGGAGATCCTGCGGCTGGAAAGAACCGGCGAGGTACGCAAGACCGTGAGACTTGACTCACCGGCCAGCGGTGTGGTGACGGAGAAGAAAGTGGTCGAAGGGATGTATGTTCGCGAAGGAATGGAGCTGTACCGGATCGCCGACCTGTCGCGTGTCTGGGTGTACGCCAGCATCTACGATTACGAGCTTCCGTTTGTCCGCGTTGGGCAGGAGGCGGCGATTCAGCTGTCCTACCTTCCGGAGAAGACGTTCCGGGGCAGGGTGATCTACATCTACCCCTACCTGAATCGGAAGGCGAGGGATGTCCGCATTCGGATGGAATTTCCCAACCCCGATCTGGAGCTCCGTCCCGGGATGTACGCCAACGTGGTGATTCAGGGCCTCACCATCCCGGATGCGCTTGTCGTATCGCTGGAGGCCGTGATTCGGTCCGGAGAAAGGTCGATTGTGTTCGTGGCGCGTGGGCAGGGCAAGTTTGAGCCGCGAGAGGTGCGGCTCGGCGAGGAAGGAGGCCCGGGCAACCGGTACGTGAGGGTTCTCGCGGGTCTGCTGGAAGGTGAGGAGGTTGTGGTGTCGGCGCAGTTCCTCCTCGACAGTGAAAGCCGGTTGCAGGAGGCGATCCAGAAGATGCTCGAGGAGAGAATGAAAGGGAGCACGGGTGGGAAGCAGGGCAAGGCCGAGAGAAAGTAGGATCGGAGGCACCGCGGACACTCCGGGGTAAGAGCTCTCGAACAGGAGAAATCCCGATGTTGCAGAAGATCATCGAAGCGTCGGTCAACAACCGTTTTCTCATCTTGCTGTTCACCGCGATGGTCGCGGTGGCCGGGATCTACGCCATGCTGCACACGCCGGTGGACGCGATTCCCGACCTCAGCGATGTACAGGTGATCATTTTCACCGAATACCCGGGCCAGGCGCCGCAGGTGGTGGAAGACCAGGTGACGTACCCTCTGACCACCGCCATGCTGGCAGTGCCGTACGCTAAAGTGGTTCGAGGGTATTCCTTCTTCGGATACTCGTTCGTGTACATCATCTTCGAGGATGGCACCGACCTGTATTGGGCGCGAAGCCGGGTGCTGGAATACCTGAACTACGTGTCGAAGCGACTGCCACCGGGCGTGACGCCCACCCTGGGGCCGGACGCCACGGGTGTCGGGTGGGTCTACGAATACATCCTGGACGGCGGCGACAAATACGACTTGCAGCAGTTGCGGTCGATCCAGGATTGGTACCTTCGCTACGAGCTGATGAGTGTACCTGGCGTTGCCGAGGTAGCTAGCGTCGGGGGATTCGTGAAGCAGTACCAGGTAGAGGTGGATCCGAACAAACTGCTGGCCTACAACATCCCCCTCTCCAAGGTGAGACACGCGCTGATGCGCAGCAACAACGACGTCGGTGGCCGGCTCGTCGAGATGGGCGAGACGGAGTTCTTCGTCCGC
>CAYXFI010000559.1:0-2393 GCA_964464205.1 uncultured Cytophagia bacterium | reverse complement strand
GGCTGACAGGGAGTAGCAGGGTCGTCGAGCGGAACGGCCGGCGATCCGTGCCGTGTCCAAACCAGGGAAGCGCTGTTGCCCAGCAACGTCGGCTGGGCTTCTCGAGCCCGGGACGGACGGTACGATTCACTGCCGAACAAGCGGAGTCGGACAGGTGGAAGCTGCCGTCAGGTCACGCGTTCGCAGTTCTCTGGACCGACTGAAACGGGGCGAGGTCTCGGAGTACGGCTCCCTGATCGCTGTCTCCGTGCTCATCGGGGTGGCGGTGGGAATCGCCGCTTCGCTGTTCCACCTGGCGATCGACGGAGCCACAGTGTTCTTTTTCGAATACCTGCGCCGTCCCCTCCGCTTCCTCGATCGTTACTACGTGATCGCGATTCCCGTGCTGGGCGCTCTCCTGGTCCAGTTGTTGACGGCGAGCTCGCCCCGCACGGCTTTGCAGAAAGGCGTGGCGGAGGTCGTCCGCGCCATTGTCCGACGGGGCGGGCGGATCGCGGCGCGCACCACAATTTTCCACTTCGTCGCGCCCGCCTTGTGCATCGGCTCGGGAGCGACCGTCGGGCCGGAGGGCCCTGCAGCCCAGGTGGGCGCGGGGGTAGCTTCCCTCGTGTCACAGGCTCTCCGTCTGTCGGAACGCAAGGTCCGGATCTTCACGGCCGCGGGCGCCGGCGCCGCCATTGCGGCGGTCTTCAACGCGCCCATCGGGGGCGTGTTCTTCGCGGTTGAGATCATCCTGATGAACGACCTGCAGACGGGCATCCTCAGCGCCGTGATCCTGGCCTCCGTCGCCTCCAGCGTGACCGCCCGCACGGTTCTAGGAAATGTCCACCCCTTCGAGATTCCCACGTTTGCCCTCGGTTCGCCGCTGGAGTTTGCGGGCTATCTGGTCTTCGGCGCGCTCGCCGGAGTCTGGTCGGCGGCTTTCATCTGGTTCTACCGAACTTCGGATGCCGTTCTTCGGTGGGGCCGCGGCAGGATCCCAGCTTACCTCCGGCTCACCGTCGTGTCGTTGCTCCTGGGGCTGGTCGGTTGTTTCTACCCGGGACTCTTCGGGATCGGCTACGCTTCCATCAACCAGGTCCTCGCCGGTCATCTCACACTCCTGGTCGTGCTCGTCCTTCTGCTCGGCAAATTTGTCTTCGTGCCGCTCATTCTGAACGCAGGTGGCTACGGAGGCATCTTCGCGCCCTCGATCTTCCAGGGGGCCATGCTCGGTTTTCTGTATGCCGGAGTCGTCAACAGGGTCTTTGGCACCGCTCTGGATCCAACCACGTACACCTTGGTCGGGATGGGGGCGGTGCTAGGCGGCATCAACGCCATTCCCCTGGCCGCGGTGATGATCCTGTTCGAAATGGCCAACAACTACGCCTTCATCCTGCCGCTGATGGCGGGGGTGGTGGTGAGCCATCTCGTGGCCCGCTCCATCGTTCACACGACCCCACACCACATTCAGCTCCACAAGCGCGGGGTGTACGTTCAGCTCGGGCGCGAAGTGACGATCTTGCGCTCGTTGCACGTCCGGGATGTTTTCCGGCCGGAGACGAACACGGTGCCCATGCGCGCCAAGCTCTCCGAGATCCTCGAGCACGTGCTGGACAGTCCCTACTCCTCCGTCTTCGTGGTTGACGACGATCACCATCTCGTGGGAGTGGTGCGCGAGCGCGATTTGCGTCACGCCCTCGTGAACTTCGACGAACTCAAGACCATCCTCACAGCCGCCGATCTCGCCCTCAAGGATGGCACGGTGGTCCATATGGACGACGACCTGCACTTTGTGATGCAACAATTCGCCCGCACCGAGCTGGATGAGCTGCCCGTCGTCTCCGACATCGATCCGCGTCGGGTGATCGGAATCATCACGCGGAAAGATGTTGTGGACGCCTACAACCGGGCGCTGGCTCGCCACGAGATGGCCGATCACTTGTTCGATCACCTGAAGCTCGCTGAGCGCGAACAACGGGCCGATCTCGGTGAGGGCTACACGCTGGAAGAAGTGCCCGCCCCTCCGCGCTTCTGGGGAAAGAGCTTGCGCGAGCTCAATCTGCGGGCGAAGGAAGGCGTGGAGGTGCTGCTGATCAGCCGTCGCAAGCCCGACGGCGAACGCGAAAGGGTGGTCCCGACCCCCGACACGGTCATCGAGGAAGAAGACGTCTTGCTGCTGCTGGGACAAGCGAGGGACATCGAGCGCGTGCGCAGCCTCTACGTTTGAGGTGCGCGACGACCGGTCGGACGATCGTGCCGAACCCGCTTCACTTGCTCCCGGCTGTGATACCCGGCCAGTCGTCCGTGCGGAAGGGCGAGGCCGGCAGTCCCGCGCGGTTGTACAGATTGCAATAGGGATTGTCGGCCCAGCCGTAGCGCACCGCCACCGGCTCCGCCACCTGCGGGCTCCA
>CAYXFI010000558.1:0-2394 GCA_964464205.1 uncultured Cytophagia bacterium | reverse complement strand
GTCATCCAGAGACGACCCGGGCTCGCCTCCAGCTTCCGGATGCTGCTTCCTCTCCCTCGCAGGCGTTTCAACCCAATCAGCGGTGAGGAGCAAACGTCGCCCAGCGTCCGGTTCAATCCCCACGACGGGGAACTCGAGTTCCGGTGGACTCAGCTTCGCAGCCAGTTCGGCGGTCGGCACCCCATCGAATTCGTCGCCAGAATCACGGCTGAAGATTCCGCGCTGGTGTTCCGGGGCGTCCTGCGCAACCGGTCAGAACGGACTGTCGAGACGGTCCAGTGGCCCATCCTCGGTGATCTGAATCCCCCGCCCGGTGCGGACCATCTCGAACAGATCGGCATGGAATACGGTGGAATGCTCCGACTACAACTGCACCCCCGCTTCGACAACCAGCCCGGCTACTTCGGCGTCGATTACCCCACCCAGGCGCTCTCCACCCCCTATTCGCCGTTCTCCCTCATTGACAGCGGCGAGCGTGGTCTCTATGTCGCGTACCACGACACCACGCTGCGGTACATGGTACAATTCCAGGCGCAGCTTCGTCCTGGCTACGTGAGCTACGAATACTGGGACAGCGGGGTGAACCCGCCCCTCGACACCCTATCCGGGCAACCGGTGCACCTGCGTTTCGAAGTCGTCCACTTTCCGTTCGTGGCCCCCGGGGATTCCGCCCTCATCGGGCCGGTCGCCTTGGAGCCCTACCACGGCGACTGGCACGCGGGCGCCGACATCTACCGACGGTGGCGGAACACCTGGTTCCGAAGCCCGAAGAAACCCGCCTGGTTGCGGGAAGTACACTCCTGGCAGCAGATCCACCTGAACAACCCGGAAGATGACATTCGCTACCGCTACGCGGATCTGGTCGAAATTGGAAAAGAATGCGCCGCCAACGGTGTTGGGGCCCTTCAGATTACGGGATGGACGATCGGCGGCCAGGACAGCCACAATCCCAGCCACGACACCGACCCGCGCCTGGGCTCGTGGGAAGAACTCCGCGATGCGATAGCCAGGATCCAGCAGCTCGGCGTGAAGGCGATACTGTTCGCCAAATTCACGTGGGCCGATCGCACGCTCGACTGGTACCGGGAGGAGCTTGTCCGCTACGCCACCAAAGATCCCTACGGCGATCCCCACTACTACGGCGGCTACGCCTACCAGACTCCGACCCAGCTCGCCGGAATCAATACGCACCGGTTCGCACCGATGTGCCCGCTGTGCCCCGAATGGAGGAAGATCGCCGTCCGTGAGTTCCTCAAGACGGTGCGATTGGGCGCGGACGGGATCCTCTACGACGAAAATCAGCACCACGGAGGTGTGCGCTACTGCTTCGATCCGGACCACGGGCACCGGGTACCTGCTCACGTGTTCTCGGGCGATCCGCTGCTCGCGCGCGATCTCCACAGGGCTGCCGTCCGGGCGGGGCGGGCGGACTTCTTCTTCGGCGGAGAAGGCAACTACGACCACCAGTTCCAGTACTACCACCTCTCCTACTTCCGGGTGGATCTCAACCACGTACCCATTCACCGCTACGTCGCCCCCGACGCGGAAATGACGATCGCCGTCGGCGGCTACAACGACCGCAACATGATCAATCTGGCGCTGATGTACCGGTACATCATCAGCTACGAACCGCGCAACTTCAAGGGCAGGTTGCGGGAATTCCCGTTGACTCTGGCCTACGGCCGCCGCGTCGACGAGCTCCGACGCCGCTACCGTTCGTACCTGTGGGACGCGGAGTTCCGTCACACAGTGGGAGCCAAAGTCACGCGCGAGGGGAAACCCTACTCACACTACTCCCTCTTTGTCCAGCGGGAGACGGGAAAACGAGCGGTGGTGTTGGTGAACTTCAGCTACGACCGCGGCGTGTCTCTCCGCGTGGAGCTCCCGGGAACGCACCCGAACCGGCTCCTGGTCGTCACCCCGGAGAATCCGGAACCTCGTGCCTGCCCCGAAAGCCTGTTCCTCCCACCGAACTCGGCCGCGGTCGTACTGGAGCCGTAGCCGGTTGGTACGCTCATCGAGCGAACCGCCGGGCCCTCGTGGCCGTGAGTCACCCGCGAACACGTGGCACTCGGAGGTCTTCTCCCACGGCGCTCCACGTAACGCTCCGGTCGACATCGAAACGTACCGCACGTGAGTTGGACTCCCGTTCCCCGCGTGCTCGGCGCCTGAATCCCAGGGAGAACAGGCCACAGCCCATCCTGCGGGGAAGCGGTACGGGCCGTAAGGCCACAGCGGGCGCCGAGAATTCCGCCGCAGTGAAAAAAACCCGGCAACCCCGGCTCGAGACCGGCTCCTTCACCCGCCTGCCAGGGACACCAAGACGGAATTTCCCTACCCGGCGACTGGCCGCCCGGTCGTGCACCTGACTTTGGGCAGAAGGGATCCAGGCTG
>CAYXFI010000557.1:0-2406 GCA_964464205.1 uncultured Cytophagia bacterium | reverse complement strand
TGTGTTTCCTCTGTGTGCTTTGAGTCTCGGTGGTTCGGGCCTTTTTCACAAACCTCCTAAGATCCGACGAAAGGTCGCCGCAGGGTGTGCTGGGAATCCCATCGGCACGAGCGCTCGGCTCGGGGAGGAAGAGTTCGGGCCCGCTCCGCGGTCCGTAGGTCGGACAGGAGTCCGACCCTCCAAATTCGCTGTGCACCCCAAGGCGTCAGGCGCGGGGATGTCCTGTTCACGAAAACTGGGGGATTGGACTCTTGAGCGCGGTCGAGCTTTCCCCGTTCCGGTCGTTTTCCCTACCCTTTGCGGCTTTGCGTCCTGGCGAGAGGTACTTCTCCTCCCGTCGTTTTCCCGCCCCGAGTCAATAGACAAAACCGGGCCGCTCGCCTGCGGACCCGGCCTCCTTCGACTTCTTACCGCCTCTGGATCGTGCTCCCCGATCACCCCGCGCAACGCCCCCTTTCATCCGAATCCAGGCTACCACCCAAAACGCCTGGCGTGCAGCGTGCGAAACGGACGAACCTCGAACTACTGTTCCTCTTTTTTCTCCAGGCGTTCAATCAGCGTCACCTTCCGCTCGGCTTTCAAGCGGGAAGCGTCCAGGTAGCGGATGACGGTACGGTAGCCCGGGTGACTGATCTGGACGACGTGGCTGGTGGAACTGTCGATCCAGATCTTCAGCGGCGACTGCCCCACGGTCTGATCGTCGACGATGACGTCGCAATGTTCAGGATCCGTGTTGATCTGGAGCATCACCGGTCGATTGCGCAGGACCGGCGGCCGGCTCACCGCCTCGGCTCTTATTGGGCGCGCCGCCGCTTTCGACTCTTGCGCGCCCGGACCTACCGTAACTTCCGCCTTAGCCTCGCCGCCCAACGGCTGCGAAAGCGGCTCGTAGCTGACGTCGAAGTACATCACCTTATCCACCGGCGTGCCGTCCCAGTTCTTCCGGATGGTGACCTCCAGCACCGTGCGACGACCGGGTTCGATCCGGACCAGATCCCTCGTCCGCACTTCTGCCTGTTCCTCTTCCCAACCTCCGTAGCCGGTGTAGGTGCCCTTGACCTCGTAGTACCCCGGCTTGAGTTTCAGTTGGTACTCGTAGTCACTCTGGACGTTGCTCACTTCTGTGACGGGCTCGATCCGGCGGCCGTTCACCTTCAGCTCGAACCGCGCCTTGTAGCTTCGGCCCATATCCGCCACATTGTGCACTTTGACGACCAGATTCACCGGGAGGAGCGATTGATCGATGTCCAGCGCCTTCACCGGCTCGAGTTCGTAGTAGGCCTGATTGCCGACCAGGGCCGAACGCGAGGCGCAACCCACCAGCAGTGCCCCGACGGCCAACACCCATGCCTTTCTCATGGCCAACCTCCTGCCTCATGCTCCTCAGCTTCCGGGACTCGCGACATTCCTTTTACGACTCCCGGACGACCTGGGTTCGACGTTTCAGCCCAGTGCGGTGTCGGAGCTCACCTCGCAGCTCCATCAGAAGAAAAGCAGCCCATACATGGTGGCCGCCGAGACCAATGACATGCTCAAATTGTCGTCCACACCGAGGGGAAGGCCCTCGGCGGCCGTGGCGCTCAGTCCACCGGCCAGAGCCACACCGAAGGGCACACCCACAGCCGGCGCGGCGTAGAAGGCGACGATCGTACAAGCGGCGAAGCAAGCCAGTGTGCCCTCCACCGTCTTGTGGAAGAAACCGCGCTTCCCAAACTGCAGGCCGAAGAACTTGCCGAACATATCGCCGAAAATCACATACGCGATGGCCAGCCAGGCGATGGGCAGAGGAAAAACGATCAGCGTGATCGCGGTAGCCAGCAGAAAGAGAGAAATCGACGAGAAGCGGTGAGCCTCCTTCTCTTTGAGCAGGGCTGAGATCCGGTGGATCGCGGCTTCGTTCAGAGACCGGCGGGCCAGTCGCAGGGCATCGCCCGCCAGCGCCGTCAGGGTCACCGCGCTCACCAAGGTCACGCCCACGCGATTCCCGAGCCATTCTTCAGCAGCCGGGAAGGCGAGCGCCGCAGGCCGGAGCCCGAAACGGATCCACTTGATCCCGTGCTTCACTTCGTCCCGCAGCTGCAAAACCCTGCGGTGAAACAGGTTCGTGAGATTGACGATCAGGAGGAAGGGCACGAGCAACGCCATCGCCATCGTGGTGGGATTGGGCGGCGTGCGCAGCAGTATCTCCGCCTCCATCACGGGCAGCACCACGCTCCCGATGATTTCTCCTTTCATGCTGATCCACGTGAATACCGCGACCACCCAGGCGAGAAAGATCAGGTCGAGCGCGGGAAACCAGCCGTAGTAGATCGCCTTACCGAGGGAGAACAGCAAGAGCCCCGTAGCCGTGCCCGCACCCTGCCCGCCGCGGAAACTGAGGTAGAAGGGTGCGATGTGCCCCAGGAT
>CAYXFI010000556.1:1304-2410 GCA_964464205.1 uncultured Cytophagia bacterium | reverse complement strand
CACTCTGTCCTGTTCCGACCAGAGAGCGCCGACGCCCTGGATCTGCGCCCTGGTCTATGGGAAAACACTCACGCCGTGGAGCTCGGCCGCCCTATCCAGCGATCTGTCGAGCGTCGCGAGCGGAAGCCCCCGAACCTTGGACAAATACAGGTAGGAAGCATCACAGGCGGGCAGCTTTGTGCGGCGGGCCAATTGGGCCAGTTCCTCCAAGCGAAGCTCACAGAAACCGACATCGATCATGATGGGTAGCTGTCTCAACGACTCCAGGAAGTCGTGGGTGCCAGTCGCAGTGATTCGACCCCTTCGTTCGGCGACGACGAGGCCGTTGGTAATCTCGAACGCCCAGATCGGCGCAACAATCGCCGCCTCGGTCCTCAAACGTTCCAAGATCATATCTGACTGCGGGGTAGCCCCCTCTTCGAAAGCCCACGAGAGGGCAATCGAAGCATCCAGCACAAAGCCTGGGTCGGACATCACACGCGCCCTTCGTCGATGAGGTCACGGATTTTCAGCGAGCCCAGAGTTCGACCGCGGCGTGACTGTCTAATATGCTCAATCACCTCATCAACGTTGTCGCTCTTCTCCTTTTCGAGGGGCACCAAGGACGCGATCGGTACTCCTTGTCGTGTAATGATCACGCGCTCGCCCTGAAGTACCCTCCGGAGGAGCTGAGACAGCTTGGCCCGCGCTTCGGACACACTGACGGTAGTCATGATAGCCTCCCACGTCGACTACGACCGACGCGTCGAAAACCGCGACTCCATTCGCAGGGCTCCCTTCTAGCCCGTTTGTTCACACCGGCATTGCCACCGATCTCACAGAGTCGAGCTCCTATGGAAGAGACGAACCGCCGATGCGTAGGGAAACCCCCGAACCTCACCCGCTGGGCCCCACGCAGCGCGGCTACGTGCACCCGTGTGACTGATGGCCTTAGACTAACGCCTCCGGGATCTCCACCGTTCCGCAAGGAGAAGATGGAGGCCGCGCCAGCGTCTCGCAGTATTTCGTACGTAAAGGGTAGGAAACTGAGTTCAAAGTCTTCTGATAGGGTGCGCCTTGCCAAGCTACGGGAAACCATCGCTACTCCGCACCTGGCCAAAGCCGAT
>CAYXFI010000556.1:0-1204 GCA_964464205.1 uncultured Cytophagia bacterium | reverse complement strand
GCGACGCGCCCCGTTTGGGCGAGCCCGAAGCGAATGAGTGTGCTGCTATTGAACGGATTCGGGCTGTTCTGCAGATAATCACGGCGCTCGGGTAGAGCATCTCCTCCCTCGCTTTCTACGCCGGTGCCTTTCGGCCGCAACGTCACCAACTGGACGGTACCGGCTGGGATCTCAAGTTCGCCGCCAGTGAAGAGGGTCGCCTTCCGTCCATCGCTGGCGTCGTCCACCTGGTAGATGTCTATTTCGAACCGGTCTGGCGTCACCCGGTATCCAAAGAGCGTCAATTCGTAGGTCTGGGCGCAGGACTCCGTGTTGGCCAACAGCACGCCCACCTCGGTCGCGCCCGAACCAGCCAGCACCCACAGCTTGCCTCCCGAGCTTCCAACGGAGGGAAACGGTGTGCTGAGCAGGCGCGGGTACGTGTTCACCATTCGGGACCACAAACGAAAAGCGTGGGCCATTGGCTTGTACGTGCCTTCGGGATTGCCGTAGAAGAGCCCGGACCAGCCGGCCTCGCGGCTATTCGGAGGGTTACTCGGGTCGGAGTTTGGGTCACCGGCGCGGTAGTAGTAGGCCCGCTCCACGTCGGCAAGCTGCATGGCAATCCACTGGCCCGTCAGAATGGCCGCTCCCTCCGAGTGAGTGTACATCTGCACCATGCGGGGCGTAGGCAACGGCACGGGTTCACCTGAGCTGTCGTCAAATTTAGACAACCCGTAAGCGTCGCAAATGATCTCCACGCCATCGAAGAAGCCCGTGCCGGCCCAGGGCACGGAAGCGAAATCGCCAACGCCGTCCAGCAGGTCCCGGTACTGCCGAGCGGCCAGGTAGTACTTCTCCGGATTGTTGTTCCACAGATGCCAGCCGATCCAGTCCGGCTTCAGACCGTGCTCATAAAGAGCACGCAAAAAGTCCACGGCATCGTTGTCCTCGACTCTACCCTCGATGACGTGGACCGTGCAAACCAGAAATCCTGGACCGCCGACTTTCAGGTCCGGGAAAGCGTTCTTGATTTGCTCAAACGCTTTGATCCAAAAGCGGATGAACTCACTGTTGGAACGATCCCAGAACTGGCGATTGGGCCATTCCGTCCAAATGTCCAGGTAGGTGAGGACATCGCTTCGCCCGTGCCAGTGGCTGTACCTCTCGGCGGTCTTGATGGCCGCCACGATCCAGTTGTCCTCCTGCGTTGCGTTCTGAGGGC
>CAYXFI010000555.1:0-2418 GCA_964464205.1 uncultured Cytophagia bacterium | reverse complement strand
CCGTCGCATGGATGATCCTTTTCCGATTCTGACGTGAAGGGTTTCACACAGCTGTACACACCACGACGCGCCGTCCTCAGCGCCGGGGACTCAGGGGGAAAGGCTTTTGCAAGCTCAGATCGCCGCCCCCGGTCCGGTTGGCCCGAAATGCCGCGTCCTTCGCACCAAATGCGAAATCGCCAGCTCAGCGATCCAGCAGCCCGGTGAACTCAAGCGTTGATCGGACCGGATCCGCCGCGGGAGGACCGCCTTGGCCCTCTGCTGTTTCCGAAGGAGAACTGGCAGGCGCGGCGGCAATCGCTCCCTCTCGGCCGACGCTGGCTTCTTCGCGGGTCGGCCGCGTGCGCCGGACGCGACCGGATGCTTGATTCTGCAGCTACCGGAGACGCACCCGGAGCAAGAAGATGCGGTTGCTCCGGTGGTCGTAGTAGACAAGCCCATCCCCGTCCGGAGACCAAGAGGGATCCATTTCCAGGACGTCCTCGGTGTCGGTGAGCTGAACCTCCGCCTGACCGTCGGTACGGAGCGCGTAGAGGTCGGACGTGAGGTACCTGTGTCCGTCGTCGGTGGAGCGAAAGCAGACCAGCCACTGGCCGTCTGGCGACCAGCGAGGCCGATGCCCCGCATCCAGCTCGACCACGGTCTTTCCGTCCCGGCTCACTACGTACAGACCGCCGCCGGACACTTCGAAGGCGAACCGATCCCCATCCGGCGACGGGACCACGTTCAGCACGTAGGCATCCTCCCGCGGGCCCACGAAGATCGGGTCTTTTCGTCCGGAGACGTAGAGTTTGTTACCCTTCGCGTAGTAGGTGCCTTCTACGTAGGCCGAAAGCGCCTGGACAGAACCCTGCGCGCCGATGCCCCACGCTTCCAGTCGCTCGCCCGTGTACACAAAGGCCCGGAGGTTGCCCAACCAGTGCGGTACGGCCGGAAGACGTTTGCGCCAGCCGGTGATCATCTGCGCGGTTCCCTCGGGCACCCGGATAACCTGGACGGCGTGAACCCGTCCGCGTCCCCTGCGCCGACTGACCCGGCAAATCAGGCGCTTGCCGTCGGGGGCCCATTCCATTCGGTATCCAGCGCCCAGGGCTGCGCTGATTTGGCGCAGCTCGGATCCGTCCGGCCGCAGTAGCCAGATGCCCTGGTAGTTCGGTCTGCTGGCCGCAATCCATTCTCCCGACGGACTCCAGACGGGATGGGCCAGGGGCTCGCCCGGCGGGGAGATGGCCTTGGCTCCGGATACCACTTCGATTCTGTCGGCGGCCCGCGCCGGGGAGAGCAACCAGACGAGCGAGAGCCACACCGCGAGATTCAACCTTCGCATCAAGAATGCCTCCTCGTGGTCATTCCACTTGTTCCGCTTCAGCGCAGCAAAACGAGGCGCTGGATTGCAACCTGTCCCGCCACGGAAAGGCGGGCGAAATAGATTCCGCTCGGCAGGTCGGCACCCGACGCATCCCGTCCATCCCACACGACCCGGTGCCAACCGGTCACGGCCGGGGCGTCCCAGAGGACGGCCACGGTTTGCCCGAGTAAATTCACGATCTGCAACTTCGCGTGTTCTCCCGAAAACCGTTGCCCGACCCAGAAGCGAATCTCTGTAGCGGCTCGGAAGGGATTCGGGCGGTTTTTCTCCAGCCGAAATTCTCGCGGCTGGGCGCCAGCAGACCCGGATCTGCTACCCCAACTCACGCCCGAAGGTCGGGAGCGCAGCAGCAGGTAGACCCGGTCGATGAGCACTTCAGCACGGCGCGGGGAGCGTACCTTCAGGACAGCCCCCGCGAAGTACAGTGTGTCCCCGTCCGCTCGTCCGTTACCCATCTGGTCCGGGAGCAAACTGTCGTGCGGCGAGAAGAAGAGGCTGGTCCATCCCACCCTACTCACGAGCACTGAGGCAGAACGCTCGTATCCGTCGACGTCCCGCCAGAGCACGGAGACGTACAGGGGCTGACCGTCGCCGTGGAGGTAGAAACCGAGCACGTCGTCGACGGCTACGGCGATGCCGGGGGCAATGCTGTCCGCCCTTGCCCGCAGGCGAAGCTCCGCACCCGCAGCCGCCGCGACGAACTTCACATGGGCGGATGAGGAATCGCCGATTCCCCCGCCGAAGTCGAAGCTCAGCTCCAGCGTGTCGAACATCGACGCGTTTTCCGGCACGAGTTCCCAGTGAAACCGAGGCGGAGAGAAATCCTCCACCGGCCAAGTCGCCCGCCGAACGAGACTCGCCCGGAAGTCCCATTCGAGGGGAGCCGAGGGGGAATTGCCCTGAAAGTCCCGCGGCAGGTGCTCGAACCGGACCAAATACTCGTCCCCGGGTCGGAGGTCGATGAGCGGGAGCAGGGCAACCCGTGTTCCCAGCGCCCCGCTCAGCGTGTCGATCCTCTGCTCGCTGCAGCTCGCCAACGCGCACGGCAG
>CAYXFI010000554.1:0-2427 GCA_964464205.1 uncultured Cytophagia bacterium | reverse complement strand
TGTGAATTGCTTAAAGGTAGCCCTTTAATCGTCCAATTCCAACTGAGGCAGAAGATCAGGACATGAGCAGAACCCAGGTTCTGGCCGAATTCGAGCGCATTTCGCCGACCATTTCGGTGTGTTTCAATGCTGCTTCGAGGTACGGTTCAAAACCTCGGGTTCTTCGCGCTCCGCGTCCATAAGGAGTGTGGCGTACCTCGGGCGTGTCGGTGCTGCCGGTATTGTGTCGTAGGCTTTGTTCCGGCTGGGGATGGATTCATCAGCTACGTCAGACGGTGGAAAGGGGCGTGGTGCCACACTTTGCAGCGCCCGCCGGATGAGCGAGTGCGCCCCGCAGTGGCCTTGGCTGGGATATGGCTATGGCGAAACAAAATAGTTGCGAAGGAAAACCCTTGACATTCTCGCGGCGAGCTATTAGATTTGGTGTGTGAATTTCCCAGGACCCTGAGAAAGGGTTTTTCTTCTTGAGCGAAAATTGAAACGTTTCAATCTCTCGAATGCCCACTTTGAAAGATGTCGCTAAGCACGCTGGTGTATCACTGGGCACCGCGTCCGCGGTGGTCAACAACAAACCGTGGGTGCGGGAGTCGGTGCGCCGGCGTGTGCTCAAAGCCATAGAGGAACTGAACTACCGTCCCAGCCAGCTCGGCCGCAATCTGCGCACCCGCCAGACTCGAACAATCGGTGTCATCGTTCCCGACATAACGAACCCGTTCTTTCCCCAGGTCATCCGGAGTGTGCAAGCCGTCGCCAGACAGGCTGGGTACGTTATCGTGCTGATGGACTCGAACGAGAGCTACGAGATCGGCCGCAAGCTTTTTGAAGCCGTGCTCAGTAACGAGGTCGACGGAATCATCCTGATCGGCGACATCCTGCCCGGCGAGGACTTGCGCAAGCACCTGGAAGCAGGAGCGCCTCCCGTTGTGGCGGTGGAAAACGACTTTGGGATCCCGGAGTTGCCATTGGTCCAGGTGGACGCTGTGCACGGTGGTTACCTGGCTACCCGCCATCTGATCGACCTCGGTCACGAGCATGTGGCCATCATTACCGGCCCTCTCGAAGATGATCGCACCTACGCCAGCCTGGGCCGTTTCGAAGGGTACAAAACGGCGCTCAAGCAGCGCGGTCTGGTTTTCGACCCCCAGCTTGTGGAACAGGCTGATTTCACCTATCAGGGCGGCTACAAAGCAAGCCGCGCGTTGCTGGAGCGGCGGCCCGACGTGACGGCCATTTTCGCATCCAACGACCTCATGGCCATCGGGGCCATGGAAGCGGGCAAAGAGATGGGCCGCCGCATCCCGGAGGACTTGGCCGTGGTGGGGTACGATGACATACCCGAAGCTGCCTACACATCTCCCCCACTCACCACGGTGCGGCTGCCCAAAGAGGAACTCGGTCGAACCGCCGCAGAGGTCCTCATCCAAAAGCTCCGGGGAGAAAGAACAGATCAGCCTCTGACAGTCATCTACGAGACAGAATTGATTGTGCGCCAGTCTTGCGGAGCAAATCGCTGAGGTTGACGCCCACATCCTGGGGATAGAATCTGATTGTAGGAATAGGGAGTGTGTTTCCGTGTGAAACGTTCAACCGGAGCATGAAAGGAGGGATGAGCCGAACCAAATTCACCCGTCTCTTTCGGGCCGACGAAAAGGTTATGCGGTAGGGTCCACAAAGAAGAGGAGGAAGTCGCCATGAAAAGGGTAAAGGTCGGCAGCGCTGTGGTCGCCATGCTGGTCTTGTTTCTGGCCGCCAGCACTGTGTCCGGCCAGGAGAACTTGGTTCAGAACCCGGGCTTTGAGGATGGTACGGGTGACTTGCCCGAGAACTGGAGCACATTCATTCAGGCGGGCGACGCCGGGAACATCCTTTTTGCGTGGGTAACGGACGAGGTTCACTCTGGCTCCAAGGCGGTGAAGATCGCGCACATGGACTCGGCCATGAGCGCCTTCACGCAGACTATCTCCGTGAAGCCCAACTACGAGTACAAAGTGTCCGGCTGGATCAAGACCGCAGACGTAGATACGGGCGCCAACTGGTGGGAAGGCGGTGCGCAATTGGCCATCAAAGGCGACGTGGTGGGCAATTGGTGGGACAACATGACATCCCGGTTGGGAGGTACCAACGACTGGACGTACGTGGAAAAGTCGTTTACCACCACGGATGACGCCCAGAGCATAGAGATCCAGTGCAAGCTGGGGGAGGGTATGCCCATCAAAGGTACCGCCTGGTTCGACGACATTTCAGTGGTCGAAGTGAAGCCGGTCTCGGCGTTTTTCGAGAATGGCGGGTTCGAGGAGGAGGATCCTGACAACCCGGGCATGCCGAAAGGATGGTATGTACAGCTCTGGAAAGAGGCGGGTACCTACGGCATCACCAGCGAAGAGGCACATTCCGGAAGCCGATCGGCATTTGTTCACGCAGAAGCCG
>CAYXFI010000553.1:0-2430 GCA_964464205.1 uncultured Cytophagia bacterium | reverse complement strand
TCGTACGAGGCCTGTGAAGAACTCTCGGGAAGGCGCGAAGACGCCAAGAGGATGCGAGTGGTGGTGGCTCTGCTTTCCTATTCCGCTTGCCAATCTTGCCGGGAACCTTTGCGCCTTGGGGGCTTAGCGAGTGTCCGTCTCTCACGAGCGTCTCGGTTTTTGGGCCGGACAACAGTGTGGTTTCGATCTGCTTGGACTGTCCTTCTGTTTTGTCGCTGCCTTTTGAACGACGGTCGGTTGATGTGCAGGTGGTAATTCAAAGTCGCCTTGATTCATTTCGCTGCGCTAGATTCTGCGCCTTCTGCGCTGCTGTGTTCTTCATGCGGTCCTTTTCGCAGGTTTTGTAGAAGGGCAGCGGTGATTGAGCCTTGGACGGGTTTGCGGGTGGGTGGCGAACAACGCGGTGGAGGCCTGTTGCGGATTTTGTTCGCAAACTCGATCCAGATGTTCGGCGGAGCGGAGGTGTGGTTTCTGACCATCGCACGGGCCCTTCGCCAGAGAGGGCACTGGGTTGGTCTCGTGTGCCGGCGGGCAACTGAGCTGGCAGCGCGGGCTCGCGAGGAGGGGATTCCCGTGTTCCCATTCCGGTTCGGGGCTGATGTGGGGCCACTGTCCGTGGCGCGGGCGTGCTCGTTGCTCCGGCGGCTTCGGCCCCAAGCCGTGATCACCAATCAGGACAAAGAGCTGCGGACGTTCGGATTGGCCTCTCGTCTGACGGGCATCGGTGCGGTCGTGCACCGCAGGGCGATCGATCACCCCCTCAAGAACAACCTGCGGTACCGCCTCACCTACACGTGGCTCGCCCGTGCCGTGGTCGCCAATTCGGAGTCGACGCGACGCACGCTTGTGCAAAGCGCGCCATGGCTCGAACGGCAACGGCTCGAGGTGATCTACAACGGTGTCGACCCGCGTCTCTTCGAAGGGGGCCCCGACCCGGAGCTCCGAGCGACGTGGGGTTGTGGCGATGGGTGCACGGTTGTCGGTTTCGTGGGGCAGTTGGACGAGCGAAAGGGAATCCAAATCTTGCTGCCGGCGTTCGAGCGGGTAGCGGCCAGGGTACCCGGAGCCCGACTCGTGCTCGTGGGTCGGGGACCGCTCGCTTCGCTTGTGGAGCAATTTCAGAGGAATTCCCCCGTTGGCGGGCGGGTCGTGTTGGCCGGATTCCAGCGCGACATTCCGCGGATCATGCGCAGCATCGACGTGCTCGTGCTGCCCAGCCTGTGGGAGGGCTTCGGGATTGTCCTGATCGAGGCGATGGCTGCAGGGAAGCCGGTGGTGGCGTCGGACGTGAGTAGCATTCCGGAGATCGTAGTGGCGGATCGCACGGGTCTTCTCGTACCGCCGAACGACGTGGAGGCGCTGGCCCGGGCCCTGGAGCGTGTACTCGGGGACTGTGCGCTGGCGGCGCGCCTTGGTGCAGCGGGTCGAGTGCGGGTGAGGGAGCTGTTCACGCTGGACCGAATGGTGGACCGCTGGGAGCGTCTGGTGAAAGAGGTGGTGGAGCAGCAGGGCAGTGCCGCGTTCCAAAGGGGGTTCTGCTAATGGGGCGGTCGCGGCTGTGGAACCGGATTGAGCAGCGTTTCAAGCGCGAATACCTGCGACTGTTCGAGTACGCGCTGGGACGTGCGCCGGCGGATCCGGGGGAAATCTCGGAGCGGCGGGTTCGCTCGGTGCTGGTGGTTCGACAGCACGACCAGCTCGGCGACTTTCTGTTGTCAACCCCCGCCCTGCGGGCTCTGCGGAGGCGATTTCCGGGGGCTCGCATTGGCCTGGTCGTGCGTGGCTACACGGAGCCGGTGGCCAGGCATCTCCAGTACGTCGACGAAGTTCTGGTTGTGCGGGAGGCCCTGCACCAGTGGTCGTTCGCAGACGTTGCCGACTTTGTGCGTCGGCTGCTACGGGGATGGGATCTGGCTGTGGTGTTGAACACCGTTTCGCACTCGCTCACGAGCGATCTGATCGCCCGGTTCTCGCGGGCTCGCTGGACGGTGGGGCCGTCGCATCTCCGCTTCCCCGGCACCACGCGGAACTTCTTCTACAACGTGGAGGTGGAGCTGCATCCAGCCCCGCGCAGACACCAGAGCCAGCGGAATGTGGACATCGTGCGAGGCATCGGGGCCGAGACCGAAGACCTGCGCGAGGAGATCACGGTGCTTCCGGCGGAGCTCAACGCCATGCGCAGCAGACTGGAGGGAATGGGGATTTCGCGGGGGGAGAGACTGCTGGTGGTGCATCCCGGGGCGGGCAAACCGGCCAATCGGTGGCCGCCGGAGAGATTCGGTTCCGTTGCGAGCGCATTGGCCGAGGAGTTCGGGCTGCGCGTGGTGGTCGTGTGGGGGCCGGGCGAGGACGAGTTGGGTGCGCGGGCGCTCCGGTTTTGCCCGAACAACGCGGTAGGTTTGACGGGCCTCGAAATCCGGGAACTGGCGG
>CAYXFI010000552.1:0-2430 GCA_964464205.1 uncultured Cytophagia bacterium | reverse complement strand
CCGTTTCGGAAGCTCGGGCTAGTGGATCTTCGGCCAGCCGGGTCTGGTACGCGTGCGTGTAAACCACCGTTGCTGCGCAGATGGCCAGCCACGGCGACATGGTTGCGAGCTCTGCTCTGCTCCTCCGGAGGCCGGCGAAGAGCGCCGCAACGCATGCAGCGACCCCGATCAAGGAGGCGTGGCACCAGAACTCCGTACCGCCGAGCAAAATACCGGCCGCTACGGCACCAAGGACCAAAACGGAGGGTCTCTTGCGCAGCCAGCCAGCTAGAGCAGTGCGCGAGTGCTCTGTGCCGTTTTCACACACCAGGCCCAAGGTGGCACTGATCGCGAGGATTGGCCAGGTCTACGTTTCTGTCGGACGTCGATCCCTAAGCTCCGATCAATCAAAAAGTTGCCGCTAGTCACCTGGACGCAGCTGGTGGGCACACCATTTGATTTGAATCCGTCGGAACCGAGACGCACTTGCTTCGAACCAGTAGCCGATGAGTCCGAATGAGCAGACGGAAACAGGGCCGGGCTTCCGGAAGGCTGCCCCCGGATGTGCTTGCTCTGATCCGCGCGGTGGCGAGATTGTGCCCACGTCCACCTGGGGGGCGTCCGCCCGCCGTGGAAGATTTCGAGGTCCGTCCTGCCGAGGACTCCTCGGGCTGGTTCTTCCAGTGTTCCGCGTGCGGTGAATTGAAATGCGTCGGTTTCATCCCAAAGCGAGAGGAGAAAAAGGAAAACTCGTTGGCCTGACCCCGCACTGAGTCCTGCGGTTCCTACCCCAAGCCCCACTGAGATTGTCCCTTCCATTAGAAAGCTCTTCGAGAAGGCTCAAGACGAATGCGAGAAGGTGGTGCTTCCCAGGGCTTGACCGCCTTCCTTCTCTTTCGACCGGAAAGGCTGGCCGGCAGCAAGGAGCCCGCGCACCTGTGCGGCAGCAGTCTTTGCCGGTCAGAGATCGTGATCGTCGACCTGCGGAGCAGGCCGGATTCAGCACCTCCCTTTCGGCTCGTCTCGAGATCTCGAGTTTCTCCCCGACCGGGTGTCCGGCGGGTTCGTAACCGTCAGTTTCCCCGCGCTGGGGGGTGGCGCGGATCATCGAGCCACCGTAGAAATTCTTCCACCTTCTCTTCGAGCTCCTCCAGCGTGCCTTGATTCCAGATAACGTAGTCGGCTCGACGGATCTTCTCCTCGAGGGGGATCTGGGAACGGTAGCGTTGCCAGGCCTCCTGCTCTGTGATGCCCAGCCGCTTGGCCGTGCGGCGCATGGCCGTGGGGAGATCGCATGCGACGACGGCGACGATATCGAACAGCGGGGCCATCCGAGCCTCGTAGAGGACGGCAGCCTCCACGAAAGCCCGCTGGTGGCCTTCGGCCTCCAGCTCCTCGAGCTGGAGGCGGATCTGCCGGATCATGGCCGGGTGGACGATCTGGTTCAGCTCCCGCAAAAATGAAAGGTCGGAAAATACCAGTCGCGCCAGCTCGCGGCGGCGCAGGTGTCCGTCCTCGTCGAAGTAAGCATCCCCGAAGCGCTCTCGCAGACGCGCGCGGATTTCCGGATCGGTGTCGGTCAGCTCGCGGGCTACGTCGTCCGCGACGATGACGGGGTAACCGGTCTGCCGCAGGATCCGCGAAACCTCCGATTTGCCCGTGCCGATCGCACCCGTGATCCCAACTTTTTGCATGACGGCCTCAGCGAAGTACCGCGAACTTGCCCAATTTCTGCTCCCGGTCGGTTCGGACCAGGTACAGGTAAACCCCCGAAGCCACTGGTTCGCCCGATTCGGCGGTGAGGTCCCAGCTCACGCCCCCTACGGCATGCTCGGCTTTCAGTTCCTGCAGTACCCTCCCTTCTGGATCGAGGATGAAAACGGTGGCGCCGAGCGGCACTCCACCGAATGTGACGACCGGAGATCCGAGACCTGGGCGCCAAGGGTTCGGGTACACGACCACGTGCGAAAGATCCTGGGCCACGAAGCGCAGATCCGCCCGATCTCCGATTCCCGGTCGAATTCGCACTCCCGCCAGGTTGTGCAGGTCCCGGACGATCACCTGGTAGGTTTTGCCCAGCGGCAGCAGAGGGGCATCGGCAGAGAGAACCAATCGCACGGCCCGGCCGTCCTCCGTGGGATGTGCCTCGAGCACGTCGCCCATCGGGAGAATCTCGTACCGTTCGGGATCCGCGAGCTCATCCCGCCGCATCGGCTCGCTGAAGCGGAGCACCAGCTCGCTTTCGGAGATCCGCTCCGCCTTCAGCAGGTAGGGCGCGCGGGGCATCGGTCGGACCACGACGGTGGCTTCCGACGGATCGGGGCGGAGCGGCGTTCCGCTGGTGTCCCGGAGATCCGTGACCCAGATGTGAAGGGTTTCCTCGCGGTCGAAGGGACGGCGGAGCGTGAGCAATACTTCCGAAAATCTGTGACCGCGAGCGACGCTGCCGAC
>CAYXFI010000551.1:0-2433 GCA_964464205.1 uncultured Cytophagia bacterium | reverse complement strand
CGAGGACACGTGCATCAATCTGAATTCGAAGGGAGGACGCGGCTGTCACGACATTTCGGGCAAGACGGCTGGCCACTCGACCGACGGCGGCGCCAGCGCTGGCACCGACGGCCCGTTCGGCAACCTCTGCGACGGGCCTCGGGAGCTTAGGGGATCCGTTCGGGGCGTCCGCAGAGGTTCGCGGCCCAGCTTCCGGTTCAGCCAGCGAACCACGCCGCAACAGAAACTCCAGCAAGCTCAGTTCGGGAGCCGAAGGAGTGCCCTTCAATTCGAAGTGCACTTTCTCCGTGACCTCGATGTAGTCGGAGCGGCCGAGCACCACGGCCACTCCTACGCCCTCGAGCCGGCGACTTAGGTCGCGAGCGTCGAGCACCCGAATCACACGGTCGGCCAGTCCTGCCTCTCTCGCCAGCGAGAGGTGATTGGGAGCACCGTTCGCCTCGAGCACGAGAAGAGGCAATTCCAGGCAGATCTTTCGCAGCTCCCGCCGGGAGGCTTCGTCGGGGATTTCGCCCAGTAGCAGAAAGTGTGGCCGTTCCACCGCAACCGAAATACGGCCACGCAGTTCTTCCACGAGCCGGGTTTCCGAACCCAGGAGCTCGACGAACTCCAGATTGCGCCAGGGGGACGTTTGAGTGGACGTCTCACAACGCCAGGTGTGAACGATCGCTGGGCGATTGTCGAGCCACCTGTCCAGCGCGAAAAGAAGAACGCGGAGCGCCTCTGCCTTCCCCCCGCTGACGAATGTGAGCTCGCGGCCGCCAGTGGTCTCCCCGAGATCATAGTCCAGGGGCTCCTGGGCCTGCTCAGTGAGCAAAGAATGGACGGCCCGGGCCGCGCCGCTGGGCTTGGAACGCAGGAATCCTCCGCGCGGCAGGTAGGCGATCGTGTCCTCCAGCACCCCGACGAACCATTCGAGCCGCTCCGCATTCGCCGGTGAGAGCGCGCGCTCCGCGATCGCCTCACGCAGAGCATCACCGGCCAAAGGAGCCCCTGCGCCCAGAACGAGCCCACGGTAGAAGGCGATCAGTTCCGGGTCCTCCACCGGATTCCCGATGTGGAAATTCACCCGCTCTTCCGATCGAACGCCGGAAGCCGCCGTCAGCTCGCTGATCTCCGACACAGCGGCGGCCTGTACGGAACGCAGCCGGAAGAGATCGCCGTTCTTGTTTCCGCCTTCTCCCACTCCTCCGCTTCTCTCCACGCGGGTACTCAACCGGGTTCGTTCTCCAGCCCGACCTCGTGCAGAGCACTGGTCGCGTCAAAAAACGGCGCTGAGGACAGCAGCTCAGCGCCATTCAACATCTGCGGCGAGAACCACAAATTTGACGATCGGCGGTTTGCCTTGCTTGGACAACTACGGTGTTCAGCCCCGGAGACTCGCCACACCAGCCACAACCGAACGGGTTCGCGGAATCTCAGGCTCCTCCGGCTTTGCCTTTGCCGTTTCCTTCCGCCGAAATACGCGAAAGGGCACGTTCGAGCAGGTTCAAAAGATTCCTGGCCAGTGGCGAGTTATCCGGCAGGCTGTTGGGCGACAGGGTGACGATGGTGCGCGCGTTCCGCAGACCCTGGCTGGCTTCGGCGAGCCGGGCCACCTGAGGCGTCAGGAGAAGAACTTCCGGATTCTTGGCCAACAGTTCGATTTCCTGCCGTTCCAGATCCAGTTGCGCCTTCCGCTCCTCGATCTCTTGCAGCAGCCGGAATTTCGCCAGCTCGGCCTCTCGCTGTTCCTCTTCTTTTCTCAACTCAAGCTTCTTCAACTGGAGTTCATGCTCGGTGCGGGCGATTCGCTCGTCAGCATCGAGTTTGGCCTTGGCGGCAGTCACACGCGCCTGCTGATTCACGATCTCCGTCTGTTTGCGGATGCGCGCCGCCTCCCGCTGCTGAATCATTTCGGCGATGTCCCTGTCCGTCGGTTCAATCGAACGCACGGCGATGGATACGATCTGAAGTCCAAGTCCCTCCGCCTCTTTGGCCACCGCCGAGCGCACGAAACGAACGAGATCTTCGCCCGTAATGTCTTCCAGCTCTTTCCGCTCCGTGTACGCACGCACCAGAGACTGCAGTATCAGCTCGAGTTCCTCGCAAGCGCGCGACACCGCATCCCGATTCCATCCCCCCACGCGAATGAGCTGGGTCAACCGCCGCGGATCCGGGCCCGCCGTGGCCATGATCTGCACACGAACACCCAGCCTACCCTTGGCTTCCGCCTCCACCTCCGTCACGACGGTTTGCACCGTGTACGGCAGACACAGGCTGAAATGTCTGGGGTAGAGCCGGCTCACACGCGCCCGGACTTCGCCCCTGGCATCGTGGAGCACGAGCTGGTCCGGGCGACGCACGCGGAACTCCCAGAGCGCCAGGCCGAGTAGGGGTACAAGGACTCCTCCGAGAATGTACCACAACATCACGTTTCCTCCCTCGGTCAGA
>CAYXFI010000550.1:0-2434 GCA_964464205.1 uncultured Cytophagia bacterium | reverse complement strand
GCTGCAGAGGAGGGCCGTCTCGGTGTGCAACGGCCTGCCCCGCGTGAGTCCCCCTTTCCGCTGGAGTTGAACCCGTCCCTTGCTGACCCGCCTCGACCCTGCTCGACTGTTTTCCCGACTCGAAGCGGCGGTTTTCCCGGGTTCATTCCACAGTTCTTCCTCCTCTTTACCAGCAAAACCGGACATCATTTGTCGCATTTAGGCCGCCCGGCGCATCCAATGGATTGAGTCGAGCGGTGGCGTTGGCGATTCGGACAATCTGAGGAGTGTGCTTTGCTGATCACGGCGGAGACGAATGTGAAAAAAGCTCTGGATGAGCATCCGGAGTTGAAGGACGTGCTCATCGGGCTCTCTGGCAAGCTGAAGCGCCTGAAGAATCCGATGGTCTACAACACAGTGGCCCGGTGGGCTACTTTCGGGGACGTCGCGCGGATTTCGGGTCTTTCCATCTGCGAGATCCTGCACGCGGTGAACAGCGCAATCGGCGCGGAGAAGGAACTCTACGAGGCATTCCCGGACTGCATCAAGGAGAAGGCCGGGGAGGGAACGAGCCCGCCCGAAAGGCCCGGCTGGCTCGAAGAGGTCCGCCGGTTCTACGAGGTGGACGTGCGAGGTCGTGAGGATTTCTTCTTGCCGGAATTGACGGGTAGGCTGCAACGGCTCAAGTCGGAGGAGGCGCTCACGGTCGTCAGCGAGTTCGACCCGGTACCGCTGAAGAAGTTGGCCGAGAGCCTGGGCTGCGAACACTTCACGGAAGAGGTGAACCCCCACACGTTCCGCACCACCTTCCGCTGTAACGAGCCGCCGAAAAAGAAAGAGGGCGACTGGCGGGAGCGCAAGGAAAAATTCCCGGTACTCGACGTCCGATTCGAAAAGACGGATCCCTTCGAGAAGATCATCAAGGTGGCTCAGGACGTGCCCGAAGGGGAAGGGTTTGCCCTGTTGCAAGCTTTCGAACCCGTTCCGCTGATCAATCTCCTGGCGGGGATGGGGTTCGAGCACCACACGGAGCAGCTGGCCATGTTCCGCTACAAAGTGTGGTTCTACAAGCCACCAACGCAGCGCAGGGCGCGGAGGGGAGTCGGCGACGGTCGAGTACCGCTGGTCATCCAGTCGGCTACGCCCATCGTGTACCCCATCCTGATGCAACTTCTCAAGTCCCGCCGCCTGACCGAGCGGATCCGGATCGAAGAGCTGAAAGTGTGGGAGGAGACCGAGAAACATATGGCCTGGATCGTGAACGGTCGGGCCGATTTCAGCTTCTCCGCCGTCATGGCCGCCGCCCGTCTGTTCGACAGTGGGGTGGACATCAAGCTTCTCTCCGTGGACGTGTGGGACAATTTCTACCTGCTCACGCGCGGCTACCGCGCACGCTCATTCGGCGATCTCCGAGGCCGGGAGATTCATCTTCCCCTGTTCAAGAACGCGCCGCCGGCAGCCATCACCCAGCATCTGATGCGTCGAATGGGCTACGATCCTTCGGAATTCGAGTTCGTCTTCGGGAATCCCTTTGGCCGGCCCGAGGAAATCAAGGACCTCTTCGTGCGGGGCGAGGCGGACACCGTCCTGCTGCGCGAGCCCGAAGCCAGCTACGCTCTGTACAATGCGAAGGACGCTCACGTGTCCATGGCTTTCCGCGACCTGTGGGAGCGGGTACACCCCGGGATGGGAAATCTGCCGAATGCGGGCCTTGTGGTGAAAGGGCAGTTCCTGCGGGAGCATCCCGAGATCGTGCAGATTTTCCTGGAGGAGCTGGACCGAGCGATCCGCTGGGTGAACGAGCACCGGAAAGAAGCGGCTCAGCAAGCCTGGGACATCATGCGCCACCGGCCGGAAGAAGTGGAGCTGTTTCTGAGTCGGGCGCGCTTCGAACACCGATCGGGAGACGATGCAAGAGCAGCCATCCGGGACTACCTCCAGGTCCTCGTCGACGAAGGGGCCCTATCTCTCAAGAGGGGATTGGATGAGGTCCTGGAACTTGTGACGGGCGAGGTCGCGGTTGGGTGATGAACGGGACCGGCCGGCGTCCGGTGGGAGCCGGACTCTCCACGCCTGGGGCCCACGGGGTGGTTTGGAGGGACGCGCTTCTGCGCGTCCTGGCGGTGCCGCACGTGGCTGGTGTCCCCGGCACGAATGTCGGGTCGCCGGACGTCTGAAGGCTCTTCTTCAGAGATCTTTCTCCGCGAATGTCCTGCGGGGTGAGCTTCTGTGCGCGGTCGAGCTCTTCGACCTTCCGATCACCTCACCGTATCCTACCCTTTCCCTTTGCGGCTCGGCGTGCTCTGCGCGAGGAAACAGCCCCAGCGACTACCTGCTTTCGGTGGGATTCGGCCCGCGCGGCGGGCCGTAGGTCGGACTGGAGTCCGACCCTCCAACTTTCTCTGCAGCTTGATGGGTTTGCGAGAGCCTGCTTTCTCCGCGGCTCGGCGTGCTC
>CAYXFI010000549.1:0-2438 GCA_964464205.1 uncultured Cytophagia bacterium | reverse complement strand
TCGGCGCTTCTTCACGTCGAAACGTATACTGGTCAAACAAATCATCGACTGGACGAAGAAACGTATTTGGGCAAGCATCACAGATGAGGAGCTTTACAACACGCAGAACGCATTCAACCTGCTACCCAAGGGGCGGCTGAGCCTTGAGTATATCTTGGGAATCCTTAATAGCCGGCTCATGAGCTACTACCATCGGAAGAGGTACCTCGACGAGTTCAAAATGCGATTCCAGAAGATCTTGATTAAGGATTGTCGGCGTTTTCCGATGCGCTCCATTGACCTCTCGAAACCCAACGACAAAGCGCAACACGAGCGCATGGCGAAACTCGTCGACCGTATGCTGGAGTTGCACAACCGGTCAGAATTCGCCAAAACCGCGCACCAGAAGACGGTCATCCAACGTCAGATCGAGGCCACGGACCGTCAGATCGACCGGCTGGTTTACGAACTGTACGAACTTTCGGACGAGGAGATCGCGATCGTGGAGGAGGCAACCGTTCTATGACACGCGCTGGTTCCGAACAAGCCAAGTAGGTTATGCTTTAGCATATCGCATTTGTCCCGATGATATGCTGAAGCATAACCCATCTGGAATTGTCTCGGGAACAAGAGGGGGTCTCAAGAATACAAAAAACGCCGCCCGGCATGCGGCGTTCATTCGGCCGGGCCGTCCTCTCGGCCTTCAGCACCGTTGGTCGCCAGGACCTTCCGCTGGTCGGGACGGAGGTACCTGGCCACGGTTTCCAGGAGCGTGCTGCGATCGACGGGCTTGGGCACGTAGTCATCGCAGCCGGCGTCGACACACTTCTGGCGATCGTAGCTCATCGCGTGCGCCGTCAAGGCGACGATCGGGCCGGTGTAGCTTTTGCAGCGCAGTCGCCGGGTGGCCTCATACCCGTCCATGACGGGCATTTGCATGTCCATCAGGATGACGTCGAACGCGCGCGCCGGACGGGTCTCCCCCTGTTCCCGTTGCGGGGGACACGCCAGCGCTTTGTCCAGGGCCTCGCGGCCGTTCTCGACAATCGTCACGTGGGCGCCCGCCCTGCTCAGGAAGAAGGAGATGAGTCGTTGGTTGTCGGGCCCATCCTCGGCCAGCAGGATGCGACAGTCAAGCTGGACGCGGGAATCGATGGCCAACGGGGCGGCTCGCGCGCCGGAGGATATGGTGGCGTCACTTTGCCAATGCACTCGGAACTTGTCGACGGGACCGGTGCTGACGCTCAAGGTGAACTTGCTTCCCTTGCCGGGGGTGCTCGACGCCGTGATCGTTCCGCCGAGGCTTTCGGCCAGTCGCTTGCTGATCACCAGGCCCAGGCCGGTCCCCCCGAACTTGCGACTGGTTGAGGAGTCCCCTTGGGAGAAGGGCTGAAAGAGCTTGTCGAGTTGTTCCTCGCGGATCCCGATTCCGGTGTCGATGACGTCGAATTGCAGTTCGGGACTGCCACGCTCGTTCTCGAGGAACCTGGTGACGATCCTGACGCTTCCCGTCTCGGTGAATTTGACGGCGTTGCCCACAATGTTGATGAGAATCTGCCTCAGGCGGATGGGATCGGTGGCGATCTCTTCGGGGATCGGGCCGGCATGTTCGACTTCGACCCGCAACCCTTTGGCATCCGCATGGACCTTCATCAGGGAAAGGACTTCGGCAAGGATCCGGCAGGGGCAGCACGGCCTTCGCTCCGGGTGATCCTTGCCCGATTCAATCTTCGAGAGGTCGAGAATGTCGTTGATGATCCTGAGGAGGTACTTCCCGTTCCGCTTGATGGTCTTGGCGGACTCGATGTCCTCTTCGCTTCGGAAACGTTCCAGCAGCACGTCGGTGAATCCGAGGATCGCCGTCATGGGCGTGCGGATTTCGTGGCTCATGTTTGCCAGGAACTCGCTCTTGGCGCGGTTTGCGGCTTCCGCCGCATCCTTGGCTCGTGCCAGCTCCGCCTCGGCCTTCTTGCGCTCGGTGATGTCGCGACCGATGACCGTGAACATGCGGTGATCGCCCAGGCGAGCTTCGCTGACGGCCAACTCCAGGGGGAAGGTCGTCTCGTCTTTTCGCAGTCCCACGACCTGACGCCGCAAGTCGGTCCACTCGGGCATGCCCGTCTGGCGGTACCGGGTGATGTATTCCAGATGTTGCCGACGATGGGCAGGCGGGATGAGGATCGCCAGGCTCCGCCCGATCACCTCGTCCGCCGTGTAGCGGAAGATCTGCTCGGCGGCCGGGTTGAAAGTCTCGATGATGCCCTGGTCGTCAATGGTGATGATTGCGTCGGCGGCCGTCCTCATCACGGCCTTGATCCGGACGGTGTGCTCCTCCTGTTGGCGAAGTCGCTCCTCGCGCTCCTCGATGACGGCGTTCAGCGCCTGGGCGTGCGACAGTTTCAGCATGTCCTGCTCGGCCAGGAGATGCTCGATGCGCGTGCGCGACGTCGCCTCCCTTC
>CAYXFI010000548.1:0-2451 GCA_964464205.1 uncultured Cytophagia bacterium | reverse complement strand
CGCCCGGGGCGATGTGAACACGGTGGCTTCGCATGTGGAGGCCTTGAACCGGGACGTTGGATTCCGTGAGAGGACGCTGTACCTCGAACTGGCCAGAGCGGCCGTGGCTTTGTCGCGCGACGCGGGCAATCTTTCGGAAGAGCAGGGCGAGCGTCTCGTGGCGGCGCTGGCGGAACTGACAACGGGGCCGCCGGAGGACGAAGAGGCAGGTGGGGCTTTCACTCTCTTTCCGGAGGCTCCCTCGGGGAACTGATTGGGAAAGCACTAACCATCTACCGCGGATAGCGAGCATGGTGAATCTCCACGTCCATACTTGGCGTTGCAGACATGCGACGGGCACGGCGGTCGAAATGGCGGTAGCGGCCCACCGTGCTGGCGTGTCGATCCTGGGTTTCGCGGAACACGGTCCCCTGCCGGTCGAGCTCGACGACTGGCGGCTTGACATCACGGAGTTTCCAGCGTACGTGGCTGAGGTGGAGGAGGCCCGCGCGCGCTTTCCGGACATGACGATCTTGCTCGGTCTCGAAGCCGACTACATTCCCGAGTATGCCGATTTCGTGAGGGAGTTTGCATCTCAGGACGTTTTCGACTACGTGATCGGCTCGGTTCACTACATCGGAGGTTGGAACTTCGATCACGAAGATCTTGTGGATGAGTGGGATTCTCGGGACCCGATCGAGGTGTACCGAACGTACCTCGGCCTGGTACGGGAGGCCGCACGGCTCGGGGCTTTTCAAATCATCGGTCACCTGGACTTGCCGAAGAAATTCGGCCATCGCATGCCTGAGGCAGTGTGGCCTGACCTCGAGGAGACGCTACGGGTCATCCGGGAGGAAGGGCTGGCGATTGAGTTGAATACGGCCGGTCTCAGGGGGGTGGCTGGCGAGCCGTATCCCTCCGAGCGGATTCTACGACGGGCAATCGAGCTGGGAATTCCGATCGCCCTGGGATCGGACGCTCACCGACCGGAGGACGTGACGGCAGGTTTGCGCTGGGCGAGCGCGCGACTCCGCGCGTTGGGGGCCGACCGGATCGTCTCTTTTCAGCAACGCAAGCAAGTTTCGGTGCCCCTTGCCGAGATGGTGCAGGAGGAATGAAGTTCCGCTTCCGCACGAGACGGGAACTGGAGGCCATCGAGCGTCGCACCCTGGCACCTTACGCCACGTTGAGCCGCGACGCGGGCGCAACGCGCCTCCACACGGAGCCGGAGCACCCCTATCGTACGGCCTTCCAGCGGGACCGCGATCGGATCGTCCATTCTCGGGCCTTTCGTCGCTTGAAGCACAAGCGGCAGGTGTTCCTCACCGACAGCGGGGACCACTACCGGACCCGCATCACCCACACGATGGAGGTGTCGCAGCTCTCCCGCACCCTGGCTCGAACGTTGGGCCTCAACGAGGATCTCACGGAAGCGATCGCGTTGGGCCACGACCTGGGCCACACCCCTTTTGGGCACATCGGTGAGGTTGTCCTGCACAAGATCATGGTGGGCGAGGACGATCTGGGTGGGGTCCTCGGTGGCCGGAATCTTGGGGGCTTCAAACACAACTACCAGAGCCTGCGAGTAGTGGATTTGATCGAGAGGAAATACGAGCGGCCGGGTCTGAACCTCACTGCACCGGTGCGAGAAGGCATTCTGAAGCACACCCGCCTGATGCGATGGGCTGTCTCTTACCCCGAGATGGACCTCACTCGCCTCCACTACGAGTACGATTTCGCCAGCAGCCTCGAGGGGCAGGTGGTGGCCATCTGCGACGAGATCGCCCAGCGCACCCATGATCTGGAGGACGGTCTCCGGGCGGGTTTCGTCGAGCTGGAACGCATCCGCGAGGTCCGGCTGGTGCGGGAGGTCGAAGAACGGCGTCGGCTGGAACCGCTGCTGCGCGAGAATCCCTTCCTGTACCGCAACCAGATCATTCGGGCATTGATCGAAGCGCTGGTCACTGACGTGCTCGAAGAGACACTCCGGCGTCTGGAGGACTACTTCCAGCGAAAGGGTCCCACGCGCCTGTTCGATGAGGAAATCGTGGCGTTCAGCGACTCGATGGACCCTCTGCAGGCGGAACTTGACGAGTTCATCGACCGGGAGATCATTTACACCGCGAGCATCTACCGGGCGGACGACGAAGCTGTGGAGCTGATTCGGGGCCTGTTTCGCGCCTACGTGGAGGACCCATCCCGACTTCCCGAGTACGTGCTGAGCCGACTTGATCCGGAGGTTCGGGACCAGCTCGGGCGCGGGTCGGAGATTCCCCCAGATCTGGCTCGGGCCATTTGCGATCACATTGCCGGTATGACGGACAACTTCGCGATCGCGGAGGGGAAGAAGCTGGGGATACTTCCCGCTCGTCGCGGCCGGAGGACTCCCGTGCCACCGCTCGACGTCTGAAAGGCCGGAGCGGGGACGTGCGAATCGCTGTCCAGAACCTGTGGTACTCCTACCGCGAAGCG
>CAYXFI010000547.1:0-2453 GCA_964464205.1 uncultured Cytophagia bacterium | reverse complement strand
GCTCGAAATTGACCACGTTGCTGAAATCGGGGGCCACATCGAGAGGAGTCAGCGAAGGCTCTACGTGGACCAGATAGGGCACGTAGGTACCGAAGGGCGTCCGGACTGGACTCCGAATGTCGGCCAACATTTCGCTTCCCGTGTAACCCAAGAGTGGGGCGGTCACGGCCAGAACGAACGCGAAGATAGCTCTTACCTTCATGGCGCACCTCCTGGGGTGTTTGGTTTCCCGGTGTTCCCCCAGCGACGGATCTCTCATTGAGCCCGCGCCTGAGCTCCGCGGCGGCTCACAGCACGCCCCGCGGGCTCCGGGCTCTACCGCAACAGAGCGTGTCCGGCGGCTTCCCATTTCTGGGCTGCGCAAGACGTGCACACTTGCGCAGAAGAACCAGCGCCACACCGGGAGGTGCTCCGGGCCCACGCGTTACCGCGGGATCCCACCCCCAAGGCCTACCGGTGCAACGCCTTGGTTTTGCGAACGTTCCGAAAGGAAGATCGAATGGATTGCAAATCTGGGCGCGTGTCGGACGCCTCGGGGCACCCAGGCTATTCGTGATCCTTGCACAAGCCGTGCCGCGCGGCTGCGAATACCTCGCGGGTGAGCGGCGAGCGATCGTCCCCGCGCAGATGCACTCGACTACCTCGACAATTTCTCGTTCAGGAGCAGCGGTTCGGGACGGCCTTTCCGGGCGTAAACTCCCGGACCCAGGCCGTACACTCACGCTGAGGGATTACCGGCTGACTTCGATCTCTCGAGGGAAAGGGCGAGAAGCTGAAGGGGGCTACGGTTGCTGCTGAAACACTTCCGCCACCTTGACGACGATTTCCTTCGGATCGTAGGGTTTCAGCAACACTTCTCGAACGCGGGAGAGGGCGTCCTGGGCCGAGCTGGACTTCGGGCTGAGAGCGGTGATCAAGAAAACACACACGTCGTCAAGGGAAGGATCGGCGCGCAATGCCCGGAGCACCTCCAGTCCATTCATCCGTGGCAGATCCAAGTCCAGAAGGACCACCGCCGGATGCTCGGAGCGCAATTGCCTGAGCGCCTCCTGACCGTCGTTGGCCCACAGGCAGTCGTAGCCGGCCTGACGGAGGAGGTGCGTCAAACAGCGGGTGATGTGATACTCGTCGTCTACGACCAGGATCTTCCGGTTCACGAGGATCTACCTCCGCGCGGGAGTCTGCGAGGTTCGCCAGGACTCATCAAGTGGAATGCGGGTGAGATACCGGCTCTGCTCGCACAGCGGCAACACCACCTCCTGCGGCTCAGGGCTTTTCTTCTCCGCCAGCGATCGGTCGAATGCGAAATCGACGCTCTCCACGTAGTCCAGAAAGACCTCGACCACGCGAGGATCGAACTGGCTACCACTGTTTCGCTTCAGTTCCTCCAGTGCCCGCTCCACGGACATTCCCGGCCGGTAAGGCCGGTCCGAGGTCATCGCATCGAACGAGTCGGCGACGGCCAGAATGCGCGCCAGGAGAGGAATCCGTTCCCCCGAGAGTCCGTGCGGGTAGCCGCGCCCGTCGTATCGCTCGTGGTGGTGGAGGATGGCGGGTACGAGAGAGGCCATTGCCTCGATATTCGCGACAATTTGAGCGCCGCGCACCACGTGTTGCCGCATCAGCTCGAATTCCTCTTCTGTGAGCTTTCCCGGCTTGTTGAGAATTGACTCCGGTACGCCAATTTTACCGACGTCGTGGAGGAGCGCGGCGAGCTCAAGATCGGAAACCTGAGCGGGAGGAAGGTCCAACCGTTTGGCCACGGCCACTGCGTAGGCCGCGACCCTTCGGGAATGCCCGTGCGTGTAGGGATCCTTGGCGTCCACAGCATCCGCGAGGGCCCGGACGGTGCTGTAGAACATCCGGCGCAAGTCGGTGAAAAGTCGAGCGTTCAGCAGCAGCACGGCGGCCTGGCTCCCCAACGCCGAGAGCAACCGACGTTTGCCCGAAGCGAAAAGACCGGCCGAAGACCCTGAGCGGTCCTGTTCGCGCGTCTCCCCCCCTGCCACCAGCACCCCGACGATTTCCCCCCGAGCCCTCATCGGCACCGCGAGCAAGGGGGCGGGCCAGTCCACGCCGAGCTCGCTCTCCAGTCCTTCCAGTTCCTCCGCGTTCGGAACAGCCAGGATCTCACCCCGCGTTGCCACCAGCCGGAACGCGCTGTTTTCCACGGGTATCCCATCGAGCTCCACGGGCGTCGGATTCCGGCCCACGTATGTGTGCAGACGCAACAACTTCTTGTCGCCGGAAAGCAAGTAGATGCCCACTGCGCGGCAACGGAGGATGTCGAGAACCTGCCCTACAATGTACTCGCAAATCGCGTCGGGATCGGTCACGTTGCTCACCGAATCGCCCAGGCTGTACCACAGATTCAGTTCCTGGTAGGCGCTGATGATCTCTTCGGACAAGCTGTCTTTCTCCCGTTCGTTGTCGATTTCGTAGATCAGCCTCTC